>JAAYTO010000295.1 GCA_012523755.1 Clostridium sp.
TAATGCATAACCAGCCAAACTTTCCAGAAAGAAGTTCACTAAATTAAAAGTATGAGGATTTCACATTGACCTTCAAAGCAAGTAAACCAATAAAATAACAGGATGAAGAGATCATTGCCAACTTTTACTTGACACAAACCACATTCATTTAATGCACCCTTTAAAAGCTCTTCTATGATATAATTATGAAGGTTAAAAATGCACAAAACAAGAAGAGAAAGACGAAAAGGACTGTAAAAACTTATGAACAGTGGTATAGATGACATACTGAAAAAGTCAATACAGTGCATTAAAGGTGTGGCAGAGAAAAGATCCAAGCTCTTTCACAGACTTGGGGTATTTTCTGTTTACGATCTTATAACCTTTTTTCCAAGGGGATACGAAGACCGAAGCAAGCTAAAAAAAATATCCCAGATGGAAAATGGTGAGGAATGTACTTTTGAGGGCATTGTTATATCAAAAGTAGCGGAAAGACGTATAAGAAGAGGGCTTAGCATATATCAGATGTATGTTAAGGATGATACCGGTACCGTAATGATCACTTGGTTCAATCAATCTTTTGTTAAAAAAGTATTTAATGTAGGAGAACACTATATTTTTTTCGGCAAAGTAATCGGAAAATTTAAATATTTTGAGGTCAGTAATCCGGTTTACGAAAAGGTTGGCAGCGGGGAGTATAAAAATACAATGAGGATTTTGCCAGTTTATTCGTCGACGGCCGGTTTATCTCAGAACACTATAAGGACGGTAATGGAAAACGCATTGGAACTTGTTGTAGGAAAGCTTGAGGAATCAATTCCTGATGGGATAAGAAAAGAATATTGTTTGTGTGAAATAAACTATGCATTTTCTAATATTCATTTTCCAAGAAGTGAAGAAGATTTAAACAATGCCCGGTATAGGCTTGTGTTTGAAGAATTGTTTATCCTTCAATTGGGACTTCTTAGCATTAAAACCGCGTTAGGGGATGGGAAAGAGGGAATTTGCTTTGGAACCCATGACAAAGAGTTGACCCATTTTTTAGCCAATATAGGATTTGAACTTACCAATGCTCAAAAAAGGGTTTGGAAAGAAATTGAGGAAGATATGGAAAGTACTCGGGTTATGAACCGGTTGGTTCAAGGGGATGTGGGTTCAGGAAAAACAATAATTGCTGCCTTGGCATTATTGAAAGCTGTTAAGAGCGGATATCAGGGAATTATGATGGTACCGACGGAGGTTCTTGCAAAGCAGCATTACGAAACCTTATGTTCTTTAATGGAGAAAAGCGGGGTTGCCCTTTCCCTTCTGGTGGGCAGTCAGACAGCCAAGCAAAAGAAAGAGGTGCTTTCAAGAGTAGAAGCAGGAGAGGTTGATATTGTAATTGGTACCCATGCACTTTTGGAAGACAATGTAAAGTTTTACCGTTTGGGACTGGTAATAACCGACGAACAACACCGCTTCGGAGTAAGACAAAGAGCGGTGCTTTCAGGAAAAGGAGAGAATCCCGATGTGGTTGTAATGACTGCTACTCCGATTCCTAGGACACTGGCTCTTATATTGTACGGAGATTTGGATATATCTATAATTGATGAGCTTCCTTCCGGAAGAAAGCCTATAAAGACTTATGTCGTAAACAACAGCATGAGAGATAGAATAAACAGGTTTATAAGAAAAAATATATTGGAGAGGCATCAGGTCTATATAGTGTGTCCTTTGGTAGAGGAATCCGATGCAATAGAAGCAAAATCTGCACTGGAACTGGCAGAGAAAATAGCTAAAGAAGATTTTAAAGACCTTAGAGTGGGGCTTGTTCATGGGAAAATGTCATCTTTAGACAAAGACAATGTTATGCAACGTTTTGCCGACGGAGAAATTGATATTCTGGTATCTACCACAGTAATTGAGGTGGGGATAAATGTTCCTAATGCTACGGTAATGGTGGTTGAAAATGCTGAAAGATTTGGTCTTGCCCAGCTTCACCAACTGAGAGGACGTGTCGGAAGAGGCGGGTACCAATCTTACTGTATCTTGTATAATGAAAGTAAGAGTAAGATTGCCCGGGAGAGGATGAAGGTAATGGAGAATTCCACCGATGGTTTTGTTATTTCTGAAAAAGATTTAGAGATCCGAGGACCCGGAGAGTTCTTTGGGACAAGGCAGCATGGCCTCCCGGAGCTTAAAATTGCAAATTTATATAGGGATATGGATATTTTAAAAAAGGCACAGGAAGCCGCAACAGAGGTTTTGCGAAGAGACAAGTTGTTGCGTGAAGAAGAAAATATTAAGTTAAAGGGAAAAATTGTCGAAAAGTTTAAAGGAAAACTCAAAGATATAAGTCTTAATTAATAGGAATTAAAAGTCGGATTATGGTTGACAATTATATATGATGATATAAAATATCAATATATATAATATTGTATTTAGTTGGAGGAATACGTTATTTTAAGAGTAATTTCCGGAACTGCAAAGGGACACAAGCTTAAAACAATAAAAGGAATTACAACAAGACCTACAGCTGACAGGGTTAAAGAGTCTTTGTTCAATATTATTTCCGGCTTGATTCCGAAAGCTAGGGTGCTGGATGTTTATGCAGGAACGGGCAGCATCGGCATAGAGGCTTTGAGTAGAGGGGCTGAATTTGCTGTATTTGTAGATAAAAGCAATGAGTGTTCCCGTATAATAAGGGAAAATCTTGTGAGTACAAAGTTAATAGATAAGGCCTCTGTGATTACAGGTGATATTTTTATTACTTTGAATAAGATATCTAAAAATAACAAAAAATTTGATATAATATTTCTTGATCCGCCATATAAAAAAAATCTTGTTGTTGAAACATTAAAATGTATAGAAAAAAATGCTATAATTAAGCCTGAAGGGATTATTATTGCAGAGCATGACTTTGACGATGAGATTCCGGAAGAAATAGGCGGATTTAAAAGATATCGATGCCAGAAATATGGCATGACGGCTATATCCTTTTTTACAGGTATGGGCGATATGATAAATTTATAAAGTGAGAAGGTATGAATGTGAGCGTATATGTATATCCAGGAAGTTTTGATCCTATAACAAACGGGCACATGGACATAATTGAGAGAGCTTCTAAATTGTGTGACAAGCTTATTGTTGCCGTTTTAGTAAACAGAAATAAGAAACCGGTGTTTTCACTGGAGGAAAGAGTGGATCTTATAAAGTGCAGCGTAAAGAACCTACATAATGTTGAAGTTGAAAGCTTTTCCGGACTGTTAATAGATTATATGAAAAAAAAGCGTGCCAAGGTTATTATTAAGGGTTTGAGAGCGGTGTCGGATTTTGAATATGAGCTTCAAATGGCATTGCTGAACAAAAATCTTGATTCCGGTATTGAGACATTATTTATGATGACCAACATAAATTACTCGTTTTTAAGTTCTAGTTCCGTAAGGGAATTGGCAGAACATAAAGGAAAAATTGATGGTTTAGTTCCGGATTGTATAAAGGAGAGAGTAATAAAGAGGTTCACCTAGTAAATTATTAATACAGAAAGTAAATAGCATTAAGCATACAAATTCAAAGGCTTTTAGTATTTAATTTTGCGAAGACACGAATAAATTGATAAAATATTTATAGTATTGATGAACGAGAAAGTAGCAAGATAAAAGTATGCCAAATTTATTGGCGAGTCCTTGTTGATAAAAGTCAATAAGACTGGGAGGAGATTATTATGGAAATGCTTTCGATTCTGGAAACACTTGAAGATCTTGTTGAGAAAAGCGTAAGTGTACCGTTTTCAGGCAAGTGTATGGTAGACAAGGAAGAAATACTTGAAATTATTAAAGAAATTAGATTGAAACTGCCTGATGACATCAAACAGGCAAAGTGGGTAAAGGAGGAGAGACAGAGGATTCTCCTTGAGGCACAAAAGGAAGCCAATAATATAATAAAGGATGCTGAAAATCAGATTTCAGCCCTTGTGGATGAACATGAGATTACTAAAAAGGCATATGAGCAGTCAAATGAGATTATTTCAAATGCACAGAAAAATGCCAGAGAGATAAGGCTTGGCACAAGGGAATATGCCGACGGCATTTTAAACAAGGTTGAAGAAATCCTTGAAGAGACATTACAGGTAATAAAGGAGAACCGCAAAGAACTTAAGTAATTGCAAGGTGATTTAGAATTTCCTTGAACATACAAACCCCTTAACAAAGCTGAAAATAAGTGATGTGACGATAAAAACAATAAGAAGGATGAGGGAAAGTAATATATTTTGTACCGAATAAAGAAACGAATTTATCCATGGGAATTCTGACTGCATTATCCTTTCATTAAATACACTTTTGGCTATGAGAGGGGCTGTGTGCGGTAACCTTGCTGCTATCGATATGTAAATTGCAGCAAGTATTCCCTGAAGCATTTTACCAAAAAGATAAGGTTTTATGCTAATGTCGGTTTTGCTTATGATGCTGTAGACCTGCGAGTGCACTGAAATACCGGCCCAACCAAGTATAAGGCTTACTGCGGCAAGTTTGTCAACAAGTGCAATATTCCCTGCATTGCAGGTCATGTTCGCCCCGGTTGTTATTTCAAAAAAGCCGCTTATCAATGCACTAATCATTTCTTTGGGTATATCTGTGCGAGAAAGAACTACGAATATCAAGCCGGACAAAAATGATATAAACCCAATATCAATTAAAACATTAATAATAACTGAAAACAGAATAATGAAGCCTCCGATGGTCAACATTACACTAATTGAGTTTTTGACAGCATCCCCCAGTATTATTCCGAGGTTTATATTTTGTTTGCTGTTTTTAATCAGTTCTTTTTTAAATCTTGCCCATATTTTGTCGTTGCTTATAGGGTATGTACTTTCATTACTCCTGCCATAGAACCTGAAAATAATCCCCACGGTGATGCTTGCCAGGATGTGACATGTGAGAAGTAAAAGTCCCAGCTCCGGCATTTTAAACATACCTACCGCAACAGCACCGACAATAAACAACGGTCCGGAATTGTTGGTGAAGGATAAAAGCCTTTCCGACTCGGTTTTAGTAAGGAGGTTTTCCTCTCTCATACCGGCGGTGATTTTTGCTCCCACGGGATACCCGCTGGTAATTCCCATTGCAAGGGCAAAGGAGGCACATCCGGGCACGTTAAACAAGGGACGCATGACGGGCTCCAAAAGCACTCCTAGGGCGTTTATGAATCTTGTCTTGTTAAGGATTTCCGACACAACAAAAAACGGAAACAGGGAAGGGAATACAACGCCAAGCCACAGCTGAATTCCGTTGGATGCCGACTTTACCGCGGTGTCAGAGAACATGATAAGCAAAAGGATAAAGACCATACAGGTTGCAGGAAGTATGAGGGATCTCAAATTGATCACTTTGCTTTGCCTCATAGTAATAATTAGCATTACCGGTACAACAATTATCATTGCCACAAGGTATGGACTCATAAGTTGCTCCCATAAATAACAAGCTTGCTTCCTAGTTTTATTCTATTTGATTGTTAAGAAAAATATAACCCGGTTTAAGTTTTACTATTGACATATCAGGTCTAGTGCGATAGACTTCAATCAGGTCTATTGAAATAAACCTGAGGAGACGATTATATGGAGAAATACAAGCTGTTTGATGCGGAATACAAGTTTGTCAGCATTATCTGGGACAACGAGCCTGTCAATTCCACTGAGCTTGTAAAGCTATGTGCGGGTAAGCTAGGATGGAAAAAATCAACCACCTACACTGTATTAAAAAAGCTCTGTGAACGCGGTGTCCTGCAAAACAGGGATGCAACCGTTACTTCATTGGTAAAGCGTGAAGATATGCAAAAGTATGAAAGCAGGGCTGTATTGGAAAAAACTTTTGACGGTTCGCTGCCGAAATTTCTGACCGCTTTCTTGAGCGGCCGCAAGCTTTCTGAGCAGGAAGCTGAAGAACTGAAGCGGATTATAGAGGAGGCGGTTAAATGAGTGTGCTTCAAAATTTATTTATATCTATTGTTAAAATGAGTATTACTGCATCCTATGTGGCTATCGGTGTTATTTTTATCCGTCTGCTTCTCAAAAAAACGCCGAAGGTTTTTTCCTATATTCTTTGGGCACCGGTGTTTTTCCGTCTTTATGCCCCTTTTCCTTTGATTCGGCTTTTAGCTTTTTGAGCCTGATAAGCCTCAACGAAAAGCAAGGAAGCGGGATATCTGAGTTTGTACCGCAGAATACGGACCCGGCCCGTTCCGGTATTGACAATGCAGTAAATGCTTCTTTGTCTGCGGCTGTTCCGGAAACAGGCATGAATGCCATGCAGATATGTATAACGGTTTTCAGTCTTGTTTGGATTTTTGGTGTTGTTGTGCTTCTGTTTTACAGCATTTTTTCCTGTTTGAAAATCAGGGGAAGGCTTCGAACTGCGACAGTTGTGAAAGACAATATCTTTGAGACCGATGGCATCGACACAGCTTTTGTATTCGGCTTTTTCCGTCCGAGAATCTATGTGCCTGCAAATATTGAAAATGCCAGCTTGCCATACATATTGGAACATGAGCGAGTCCATATCCTCAGGAAGGATTATCTCATAAAGCCGATTGCTTTTCTTGCACTAATCCTTCACTGGTTTAATCCCCTCATGTGGTGCTGCTTTACTCTCATGAGCCGGGACATGGAAATGTCCTGCGATGAGAGTGTGCTGTACAGGCTGGGTGAAGATGCAAAGGGCGGTTATTCAAATTCACTGCTATCACTGTCAATTAAAAGGAAAGGAATTTTAACGGCGAATTCCCTGGCCTTTGGCGAGAGCCATGTAAAGACCAGGATAAAAAATGTACTTAAATTTAAAAAACCGGCATTATGGGTTATAATGGTTTCGATTGTGGCGGTTTTGGCGGCTGTGATTGTTTTAACCGCAAATCCATCCGGGGAAGGAACCGTTTCAGCAAAAGCCAAAAGAAAACTTGCGGACGTTATTGATCAATTCTATATGGTAGCAGATCCAATCAATGAGGGAACACTCAAAATTTATAACATAAAAAAATACGGCAGCTGCTATCTGGCATTAACCGAAAAATATAGGGGGGAAGGCGAAAGTTATTCTCTTCTGTTTTTGATAAATCGTGATTTTAGTATAGTGACTAAAGCTTGTGGGAATATGCCTATAAGTCCTTGTTTTTCGGCCAATGTGGTAAAGTATCAGGGGAAAAGTATAGTTTACGGCAATTTCGATAAAAAAAGATGGGATCCGAAAACAGACCTTGTAAATGATGTGCAAATTGACTTTATCAGGATTACCTTTGAAGACGGAATCATAGTTGAGGAAGAGGTTTTCATGGATAAGGGATATATAGTTGTTGTCGATACCGAGGCAGGCATAAAAAATATTGAAGTTTTTAACAAGCAGGGAGAACTCCAAAGCGATTTGAGTGAGACCCGTTATTGGGAACAAACTTGGTTTTAGAGAATGGAAAATAAAACCCTATCATATCAAAAAGACGAAAAGGATTCGGATTTAAAGCGGAAAATATTGTTTTCAATTTACCGTAATGTATTATATAATTATAATGTAAGAAAAATTTTTTTAACCGAGATGTTATAAAAAGTAGTCGGGGGGAGTTAGAATGAGGTATAAAAGAGCAGTATCTTTATTGTTGATTGTATGCATAATTTTTGCATTCAATCCATCGCTTTTTGCATCCCGGGGGGCTTATGACAGGAACGGCTTTCGTCTTGTTACCGGTTGACTTTGATTCGACGGGTATTGCGGTGGACAGCGAATTTTTATTGGAGACAGAAAAGGATTTTACTTTAGAGGAGGTAAAAGACGCTTTTTCAATTGACGGTGAGCCTGACCCAGTTATTGAAGAACTGGACCCGAATTTTTTCAGCATTAAACTTTCAAGACCTCTTTTGGAGAACACCGTCTACACCTTCAGAATGAGTACTGATATTGAGACCACATGGGTTTTTCAAACGCAGACAGAGTTTAAAATATTGGGCTCTCTGCCGGGAAACGAATCGGTGGGAGTTCCGGTAGACACAGGAATAGAAATATATTTCAGCCACTCGAATTTCAGCAATATAGAGGATCATTTTGAAATTACTCCCTATGTTCCCGGAAGGTTTGAGGTACACGATAAAACAGCTGTGTTTGTCCCAAGAGGACTGAAGGAAGAGACCGTCTATACCGTTAGAATTAAAAAAGGCATTAAGATTGAAGGTACCGAAAGAACAATAAAAGATGACTATATGTTTTCCTTTGAAACAAGAAGAAAGGAGACTTCCGGAACGACGGAGCCCACAATATATATTAATTATAACCGGCAGATAACAGATTTTTTACCTGAGGAAAAACCTCAGTTACCTTTCAGCTATTACATAAGAAATTCAGGAGCAAGTTATAAGGAAATAAGCCTTTATACGGGGGTTTATGCTTATAAGGATTTTGAGTCTTTTTATGAAGCAGTGTGCATTAAGAACAATATTCCCCAATGGGCACAAGCAAGCTATTCCAACAATTACCTCCCTGTTGACGGACTTGAAAAAGTCTTGGAATTTAAGCAGATTTTGAACGAAGGCGGACGGATGTCGGGAAGCTTAAAAATTGAGATTCCTCAAAACCTTCCGGAGGGATATTATATTGTGGAAAGCCTCTGTGAGGGCAAAAGGGCACAGACCTTTATTCAGGTTACCAATATAGGTACATATATAACAAAGAGTGACACCCAAACCCTAGTATGGTTAAATGACTTGAATTCGGGAGAACCATTGGGCGATGCCGCCATCAGCTTTTCCAATGCAAAGGATATTTTCTATACAGATAAAAAAGGAATTTCAACCTTTAACACTGAGCTAATTAATTATGATAACAATGAGACTTACAGTTGGAAGACCCAACTCATGTCCGTAAAGACTGCTGATGGCAGAAAGTCTCTTTTAGATGCTACATCCTACGTTTATTACTATGATTACTATTATGGAAGCTACTATTACTATAATTATAATAGCAGTAATAACAAATATTGGAGATATTTCTTTACCGACAGGGACATGTACAAACCCGATGATACCATTAATGTTTGGGGATTTATTAAAAACAGGTATGAGGATGAAGAAATTGATTATCTGACGTTGGAAATTTATCAGTCGTGGTACTACCAGTCCAGCGGTATTCCTCTTGTTAAAGAAAACATAAGTGTGAAGGACAACTTCTTTGAGGGGCAGGTAGAGCTTCCGAATTTACCGAAAAATTATTACACCCTATTGCTCAAAAAAGGCAATACCGTTATTTCCAGCAGTGTTATCCGGGTAGAGGATTATGTGAAGCCTTCATATAAAATGCAGATTGAAAAGGATAAACAGGCAGTATTTATCGGGGATAAGGTTAATTTCAAACTCAATGCGGCATTTTTCGAAGGAACCGGAGTATCAAATCTGAACGTTAATTATACCATTGGTACAGGTACTCTTACCGGCAGTTCCATCACCGAAAATGCCGTTACGGATACCACTGGGAATTTGGATATAGAGTATATACCTGAGGTTACCAATGCCAGTCTTCAGGGAATAACCTCAGTGGGCATTGATGCCAGAGCACTTCTTCCGGAATCGGGAGAAATAACTGCTTATAATTGGGTGAGGCTATTTATAAACGATATAGATGTAAGCCTAAAGGGAGAAATAAATAATGGAAAAGGAACTATAAACGCCAAGGTTCATGAAATTGTCCTTGACCGCCTGAACAACGGAACGGCACAGAATATCAACGATTATTTGGGGGATCCCGTAAATTCCAAGAGGATTGTTGGGACAATATATAAGAATACTTGGCTTAAAGAAGAGTCGGGTACTTACTATGACTATATAAACAAGGTTACCCGAAAGACATATAGATACTGGGTTGAGACTACACCGATTGATAGCATTTCAATGACAACATCCTCCAACGGAGAAGCTTCTTATACCTTTAATGCACCGAAGATTAAAGATACTTACTATACCGCAGTATTATCATGTATTGACAATTCGGGAAGGAGTATGAAGTTTGAAATATATATAGGAGAGAAGGTTGAATATAGTGGTTCTCAAAACGGCAGATTTACTCTTAATAGTGATAAAGGCAGCTACAGAATAGGTGAAGATGTCAAACTTGATTTTACCTTCTCAAATGAGAATCTTCCCGACGGTGACTATATTTACATACTGTCGCAAAACGGAATCAGAAGCTATGATACTTCGGACAAGTCAAGCTATACCTTTGAGTTTAAAGACGAATACATGCCCAATGTTCAAGCTACGGCAGTATATTTTAGCGGTAAAGGCTATGTGTCAGGCAGTAAAAATATTAAATATGATATGAGTGAAAAAAATCTTGTTATTAAAGCCGAAACCGATAAAAGTTCTTACAAGCCGGGTGAAAAGGTTACTTTAAAAGTTTATGTCACGGATATTGACGGAAATCCTGTGAAGGCTTGTGTAAATGCAAGTATAGTTGATGAAGCCTTTTTCAGTCTGGATGAGCAGTACGTTAATGTGCTTGAAAGATTGTTTGATAATGTTTCTTCGGGAGTATATTTTGAAGCGGTGTCCCATGATATTGAGGAAAATATTTACCGAGGGGTAACTGAGAAAGCAGATGATGGAGAACCGGTACCGTCAAATGGAGGGGGCTCTGATCCAAATATTAGATCGGATTTTAAGGATACGGCACAATTTGCAACTATCGAAACCGATAGCAGCGGAAAAGGAGAGATGTCTTTCAAACTGCCTGATAACGTTACTTCATGGCGTATAACCATGTCTGCAATATCAAAAGAGTTTTATGCCGGAAGTGATAAGGTTAATATGATAGTAACCCTGCCGTTCTTCATCAATTACAGCTTCAATACATCCTATATGGAAGGCGACCGGCCTGTAATGGCAGTAAATGCTTATGGAACGGGATTGAAAGAAGAGGATGTCGTATACTTTGAAGTGTATGACAAGCAAAATCCTGAAAAGAAGGTTACCGTTAAAGGAAAAGCCTTTGACAGGGTTAATATTCCGCTATGGACTCTTGAAGGTGGGTACTATGATTTGATAATTCGGGCTTATACCGAAACTGGTCTTTCGGATGCCGTACAGCATTCGATAAACGTGGTAGATTCATACTATCAGATTGAAAGAGCGGATTTCTTTGATGTTGTTCCCGGTATGAACATAAAAGGCGGAGAATCCGGAAATACAAGGATTATAATTCAGGACAGAAGCAAAGGAATGTATTTATCAGAGCTTATGAGTTTGTATTACAGCTCCGGAAACAGGATAGACCAGTTTACTTCTAAATATTTGGCTTCAAAGCTTTTAAATGAGTATTTCAAGGACAATACATTTGTAAATGTTCTTGACAAGCCGGATCTTTCGGAGTATCAAAAAACTGACGGAGGATTGTCGCTGTTGCCATATTCGGAAAGTGACATTGATATTTCCGCTAAACTTTCTGTGTTGGTAAAAGACATGGTGAATACACAGAAGCTAATAAGCTATTTTGAAAAGATGACCGATGACAATGCTACCAGAATTAAAGCCCTGTACGGACTTGCGGTTTTAGACCAGCCTGTTTTGTTAATGCTCGATGAAGCAGAGAAAATCGATAACACAAGCCTTTTAGACAACATTTACCTTGCTCTTGCTTATTTCGAACTTGGAGATTTGATAAAAGCAGAAGAGATATATGAAGAAAGGATATCTCCATATATTGAGGAATACACTCCTTACTACAGGGTTAACACCGGCTCAAGTAAAGACAGCATTTTAGAAGCTACTTCCCTGTGTGCTTATCTGGCTTCCAAGCTTGACAGGCCGGAAAAGGAAGGATTGTATGACTACTGCCGGATTAATTTTACAAAAGACATACTGATATATACTGAAAAGATTATGTATATATCTGAGGTAATCGACAAATCAGACAGCACAGATTCTCAATTCACATACAGTTATGAGTGTGCCAAGCAAAGCTTGGCAGTTTCAGTTGGTGAAAATCTAACACAGGAAAAGGCTAGCCACCACCCTGTTACTGTAGACCTACGGCCATACTGGTAACAGTATGACTGGTTGCAAGGTCGCAGGAATACACA
>JAAYTO010000296.1 GCA_012523755.1 Clostridium sp.
GGCATATCCTGTGAAGGACCGCCTGGTTAGCAAGGGCATGAACATGCAATAGATAGAGGTAACCTCGGACGTTTCACACGCCATATCTTAGTAATCTCGGGGGCATTTCTTAAAAAATGATTTTCTTGCCTGAATATTAAATGCTGAAATGGCATTTTAAAAAACTCTCTTGTGAGAGTATTGGCAGGAGATGGGTTCATGCTTTTACCGTGAAATATTATGAAAAAACACTTGAAATTCATTAAAAAACATGATACTAATTGTAATTGTTATTTAATATTAAACAATGGAATATAGGTGTATAATCTAGGTATATATAATATAGTTAACTAACAGGAAAGGTGGTTTAGATGAAAAAACAAATCATAATTGCGTTTTTAATTATCATTACTACAATTTTTTCAATAATACCCTCTGCCAATGCAGTAGAAAATGTGCCTCAAGTACAACAGGATAATGCAAATACACTTAAAGCTCTGGGTATATTAAAGGGTTATGAAGACGGGTCTTTAAGGCTTCAAAACAAGATAAGAAGAAGTGAATTTATCACTTTGGTAGTTAAGCTAATGGGATATGACACTGATGCCGATATAGATAATATTAAGGTTACTTTTACCGATATCAGCAGTAAACACTGGGCTTTTAATAACATCAAGCTGGCAATAAAGTACAATCTAGTTGCGGGATATCCCGATAATACCATCGCACCGGATAATGACGTAACCTACGCAGAAGCTCTGGCAGTTGTAATTCGTGCCCTCGGTTATGAAAACACCTTAGAGGGTGAATGGCCAAACAACGTAGTGAATAAAGCAACAGAAATTAATCTGACAACCAACCTTACTCTTGATCCCAATCATAAACTGACCCGGGGCGAAATGTCGGTAATAGTGTACAACGCACTTACAGTTAGTTTTAATCAATAAAGAACAGGAGATAATTAATGTCAATTGAAAGCATGCTGATGTTTATTCTTACGTTAATATTGGTACCGGTATTGTTGATTGCCTCTAACGATACCCTGTTTTTTATGGTGTTAGGAGTAATTCTCGTATTTGCTGCATTAAAATCACTACATAGCATCTTGTTCGGCACAGATATGGAACTCGACGAATCGGAACCGGGAATTCTAGACGAAATCGAAGATCTTATAAGTTTTGACTTAAACAGGTTTAGAGTGTTATATAAAAATGCTAAATCTATATTAGTTATAGTATTTTTCGTTTACTGCACATTTTATCTGAATCCTTTGTGGCTTAAGTTTTTATGTGCCTTTGTAATTGTCTATTGGCTGGGAAGCATTAAACATAATCTAAAGATCGATATAAATCAGGAATTCAAAGACACAGTACCTGAATTGTTGGTTTTTTTAGTTGATATGTCCAGCCTTATTCTTATTTCCTTTAGTGCGTACTATAAGTTTTTCGCATTTTAGTGCATTTTCACATGGTAAATTTCAAGTTTACAACTATCGTTTAAAAAATGTTTCTGTTGCAGGAAACATTTTTTTATTTTCTTCTCTGATTGTTTTGTTTCTTGAGTTCTATCCACTTTATATAATACTTTATCCACCATAAAATATGGTTTTATAAGAAGCACACCTGTCCCTTAAATTTTATGGACGTATATTTTCTTCACATTTATTTTAATGCACCCCCATTTTATGTGCTGCTTTAAATCTTTAGAAAGATGTGTTACTATTTCAGGGAAAGCTTTTATTGGAGGATATAATATGAAGGATAAAACAGATTTGCAAAGAAAACTTTTTTCCATAGATGGAGCCGGATATAAAGCTTATAAGGACATAAAGGGAGAGTATAAATTCGATAGATATATATTGGCAATTGATCATGTTCAAGGAGATCCTTTCGCATCGCCTTCAAAGATAAGAGTTATTGTGTCTCAAAAGGATGCAGGTTTTCCCGACACTTTGTATGACAAGCCCTATAAAAGAATAGGGGTAATTGATTTTTTGACCCGGCTTTTTTTAAACAATATAAAGAAATATTACAACCCATCCGGTGGTTCAGGCAAAAGCGGGTTGATTTCTATTGATCGCTGCGGCCAGGAAATTTTAAACAGGACATCGGCAGTAATTAACGAAGATAAGGTGGAAGTAAGATTTGAAGTCGGATTGCCTGCCAACGGAAGAAGGGTGTTGGGAAAATATGCGGATATGATTTTTTCCGGTGCTATTCCACAGATAGTTGATAAAACTCTCTTTTATAAAAACATCGATGCCAATGCCTTAAAAAAGCAAGTGGATTTATGTGAAGATCAGGACTCCTTAAGGGATCAAATCAAGAAAAAGGGTCTTGTAACATTTATAGCCAACGGTTCCGTTTTGCCGAGGGAAAGCGGTATTTCCGACAGACCCCTTATAAAAGGTGCAATACCATTTATAAGTCCCGAAAGCCTCGAGGTGGAGATTAACCTTCCCCACAAGGGCATTGTAAAAGGAATGGGAATACCTGAGGGCATTACTTTGATTGTCGGTGGAGGTTACCACGGTAAATCCACCCTGCTGAACGCACTGGAGCTGGGTGTATATAACCATATTTCAGGTGATGGAAGGGAATATGTGATTGCGAGCAGGGATGCGGTAAAGATACGTGCCGAGGATGGAAGAGGAATTGAAAAGGTCAATATTTCACCCTTTATAAAAAACCTTCCCAACGGTCAGAATACTAAGATTTTTTCCACAGAAAACGCCAGCGGAAGTACGTCACAGGCGGCAAACATAATTGAGGCATTGGAAGTTGGTACAGATCTTTTGCTTATAGACGAAGACACCTCAGCCACCAATTTTATGATCCGTGATGAAAGGATGCAAAAGCTTGTTTCAAAAGACAGGGAGCCCATAACCCCTTTTATTGACAAGGTACGTCAGCTTTATATGGAAAAGGGAGTATCGACAATTTTAGTCGTGGGCGGTTCGGGAGATTACTTTGATGTGGCGGATCTGGTTATTATGATGGATGAATATACGCCAAAGGATGTTACAAAAAAAGCCCGGGAGATTGTAAGTGCTAATCCACTAAAAAGAGAGAACACCGGGGCATCGGGCTTTGGTGAGATTACTCCCCGAATAGTATTGAAATCGGGTTTTCCCGAGGGTCATAAAGGCAGGGACATAAAAGCAAAGGGGCTGCATACCGTTTTGTACAACAGGTCACAAATTGACCTTTCCTACGTCGAGCAACTCATGGATTCAAGCCAGACCACCTGTATAGCTGTTATACTGGAATACATGATAAAGTATATTTTTAACAACAAAACCGCTTTAAAGGAAGCCGTTGAGATGTTATTAAAACAGGTAGAGGCTAAAGGTTTGGACAGCATTTCCCCATATACTGGCCATCCGGGGAATCTGGCACTTCCAAGAAAATATGAAATTGCAGCAGCAATAAACAGGTACAGGTATGAGAAGGGAAACAGCCATATAATGCAGGCAAAGGATTGACGGCACAGGCATGTTGTTTTCGTGCCTTTAAAAAATGGGATATAAAAATAAAATTACATTTTTAACGGAGGGAAATATAATGTTTCAAGGCTTTACCAAACAAACAATTGATTTTTTGTGGAATATCCGGTTCAATAACAATAAAAGCTGGTTTGAGGATCATAAAGACGAATATAATACAGTATTAAAAAAACCGATGAAAGAACTTGCGGAGGAAACATACAATCTCTTTACTTCAAAACACAATGATCTGAGTCTTGGGCTGCACATTGCCCGTATTTACCGTGATGCAAGACGCCCTAATCCTCACGGTCCCTACAAAGACCGCCTCTGGTTCACGATTCGTCAGCACACTGAAGAATGGACGGACAAGCCTGCGTTCTGGTTTGAGCTGGCTCCTGAGAACTGGTCTTATGGCTTGGGATACTACAGTGCAAGACCAAAGACCATGGAAAATTTGCGAGCCCGTATTGATAATGACCCAAAACCCATGCTGTTTTTAAATAGAGAACTGGAACGACAAACTGAATTTGCAATAGAAGGATGTGATTATGCACGACCAAAATGCGATCCGGGAAAACCTCTGGCAGCATGGTACAATAAAAAGTCCTTTTCCCTCATCCATGAGGAAAAGATCAGCGAAGCTGTTTTTTCGCCTGATTTGGTTAATCGTTTGAGCCAGGGCTTTACATTTTTAGTTCCCTTCTTTAAGTATTTTGTAACCTTGGATGAAGACTGAAACACCTCTTACCGGAAATAAAGCGGCAAAGATTCAAAACAGTAAATAGCAGGTGTAAATAAGCTGATAGAGGCAATGCAGGGATAAGAAAGGGAAAAACCCTTTTTATTATTTTAAAAAACGCGTAGAATCATTAAAAAATTTTGGTGTAGAAATGCTAAAAGCCCTTGCAATGCAAGGGCTTTTAGACAAATTGTGGCGGAGAAGCGGGGATTCGAACCCCGGCGCCAGTTACCCGACCTAACGGTTTAGCAAACCGTCCCCTTCGACCTGCTTGGGTACTTCTCCATGTAAGTGCCCTATCCGGGCTATTTTTTTATGGCGGAGAGAGTGAGATTCGAACTCACGGTAGGCTCACACCTACGCCGGTTTTCAAGACCGGTGCCTTAAACCAACTCGACCATCTCTCCATCTGTATGACAACATCTAATATAACACGGTATCCTTGACTTTGTCAAGCCCTTTAACATGCAAATTTTTGCCTAGCTTGTGAATATGTTAAAAGGACATTTGTTAACATCAAGTCAATATCCCAAACCATTGCCTTACCCATGAACCAGCTCACAAGCAAGGCAATAGTTTAACTTTATTAAGGATTTAAATAACTAACAGAAAAGTAAATTTTATATGGCAATATATCTTTTTCTCTTATTGTTATGGTTCCTTTTCATTAATTTTTACTTTATATTTATGACCATTTTTAGTTATGGATGTATATTGTTTAAGTGAAGAAAAATGTTGAATAAACTTAAGTTTCCGGAACATATTTCCTCACATTTGTTTAATATACCCTCTGGTCGTAATTGGTTTATAATTGAAATCTAGTTAATTATTACTTTATTATACTTATATCATTCATATATTTCCTCAAAGCTTCCGGCACAACAACTGAACCGTCTTCCTGCTGATAGTTTTCCAATATACAGGCAGTAGTTCTTCCAATGGCAACTCCCGAGCCATTTAATGTATGAACAAACTCGGGTTTTTCTTTAGGCCCTCTCCTGAATTTGATACCGGCTCTCCTCGCCTGGAAGGCTTCAAAATTACTGCAAGACGATATTTCAACATATCTGTTATAACTGGGCATCCATACCTCTATGTCATACTTCATTGCAGCTGTAAATCCAAGATCCCCCATGCAAATCTTAACAACCCTGTAGGGAATACCTAATATTTGAAGCACTTCTTCTGCATCTCTTGTGAGTCTCTCCAATTCTTCATAAGAAGTTTCAGGCGTTGTAAATTTAACTATTTCAACTTTGTTAAACTGATGCTGCCTTATAAGTCCCCTTGTATCTCTTCCTGCTGCACCTGCTTCTGATCTAAAACATGCCGAATAAGCCACATGCTTTATGGGAAGATCTTTAACATCAAGTATTTGCTCCCTATACATGTTCGTTACCGGAACTTCTGCAGTTGGTATCAAAAAATAATCGGTATCATAAACTTTAAATGCGTCTTCTTCAAATTTTGGAAGCTGCCCTGTTCCTATCATACTGTTTCTATGTACCATAAATGGCGGGAATACTTCTTTGTAGCCATGTTTATCTACATGAATATCAAGCATGAAATTCATTAATGCTCTCTCCAACCTTGCACCCAAGCCTTTATAAAAGGTAAATCTTGCTCCGGTAACTTTTGCGGCTGTTGAAAAATCTAATATATCAAGATTTTCGCCTATTTCCCAGTGGGGCTTTGGATCGAACTCAAACTTACTTGGCTCTCCCCATCTTCTTACCTCGACATTGTCTTCATCTGTATCTCCTTCTGGAACACTATCATGGGGAATATTAGGTATTGTTAAAAGGATTTTATTTAATTCATCATCAATATTTCTTACATCTCCATCAAGAGCCTTTATTTTATCTGAAAGGCTTTTCATTTCGTCCATTAATGAAGAAATATCCTTACCTTCTTTTTTGAACTTTGGTATTTGTCTAGAAGCTTCATTTTGTTTGTTTTTTAACTTCTCAACTTCAGTAAGAATTTGCCGCCTCTTTTCATCTAAATCAATTAAAGCTTTAACGTCAAAGCTTTCTTTTCTTTTTGCCATTGCTTTCTTTAAAATTTCTGGATTACTTCTGATCAATTTAATGTCAAGCATAATCATTACTCCTTACTGTTATATATTAATATTTATTAGTATTTTACCTGTTTATTATATACTATTGTTATCAAGAAGTTTATACTTCTTGATAACAATAAAAAATTTTAACCGAAAAAAAGTTGCTGCTACAATTTATCCAGCCTATTACTATGAAACATTTTCAATAATTTTTAATAATCGCTTTGCTTCATCGTAATAAACACTATCCGGGTATTTATTTAAAAGCATATCTATCATTTCTTTAGAAAATTTATAATCCTTTATATAATATCCACAATAGGCATTTAAATAATAGCAATCATCTGAATAAAAACCGTCTTCATTTAATTTTAAAGAGAGATTAAAATTATTCATTGCATTTTTATAGTCCTTTTTCTTAAAGCTATTATAGCCATCAAAATAAAATATCTCAGCTGCTTCTTTATTTGCCTTATTCCTTAATTCATTGTACTTTTCTAAAATATATTTTTCTTCTAACATATATTCTTTAACTTCCAGCAGAATTAAAGCACTTTCTTTGATATTTCCATTACCAAACTCATAATCGGCTTTTAAAACCTGCTCATATTCCTTCAAAATATTGAGTTGCACTTCCTTAAGAGTTTTTATTTTCTCCTCCAAATTTTCCGTATTATTATAAGCCTCCATTAAATCCTTTTCCAGCTTTTCTATCTCACCATTGAGTTTTTTATTTTCTTCAAGTGCCGATTTTAAGTTGTATTCAAAAACGCTATTCTCATTTTCTTTATCATTCAACCTGTTTTTATAGTTATCATTTATCTTCGATTGACTGTATCCGGTCCACAACAAAACAATTGCAGCACCTATAAATAGTACAACCACATACAATCGAAATGTCTTTTTTTCTTTTTTATTATACATTTTATTCACCCTATACCTAAATAGTATTAGTTTAATATACTAACACTAATTCTTATATTATACCATCTGTGAATACAGCTTCTTAAATAATTATATTATTTTTTTCGATTCCGATATAGCTTGTAACTCCTCTGCGGAAAGTGCATGCTTTGACTGTCCGTTTACTATTTTTTTTGCATAAGTTGCAGACGATTCCCTTGTATAAATTCCGCTTATTACAACACCATTATCATTGTTATCCAATAAAGCTATTGAAAAACTCAAATCGCTACCCACATTTTCAAATGCATTGTATCTCACTACCCCTACCTTCTGTATGCAGTTTTGCATCTCCCTCTCTATATTTTTTATTCTTTTTACTATTTCTTTATTTTCCGATGCAATATCATTCGACAGATTCATTGTATCAAATATTAGTTGTTCTAAACTCTTATCATTCGTACCGTTTAATAATTTTTTATATTTTGAACTGAGTTTTTTTAGTTTAACCGCTGTTCTTATCTGAACTACAAGAAGAATAAATATTATTATTGAGTATGCAATCAAAATATATGGACTGTAAATTGCAATCGTTTTATATATATTATTTATATCGAATATCATTTCACATCACTTTTCTTTCTTAATGTTTTTTATCGTTTTGTTAAAATCATTAATAATATTAATAGCTTTTTCTTGGATTTTGCTTTTATCTTTTTCATATCGAATTTTTAATACATAATGTGCATTGATTATAAAATGTTTCACGTGAAACATTTCTAATTATTTATTTTATAACGAGGCGTTAAATGTCCCCACTTCATATTAGTAGAGGTTACCGATAAGTCTTTTAAGCGACGAGCAATCTTTAGTCTCGTTGAAACACCACTGGGGCGAGAAAATCTTTCTACAACCGAAAACTTTTCTTTGCTCGAGGTTTCATAAAAAAATATTAAATTGAACTAACCCTCGCCTCTTATTCGTGTCTATTTTTCTTTCTAAAAGGGCTTTATTTCAAATAATGAAACTATATTACCATGTATTCAAAAACCCATTGTAGATTAAAATAGAGCGTGCTACTTTTTTTCAATCATTCCAATTAGTGTTAATAATCTAT
The DNA here is from genome assembly GCA_012523755.1 of Clostridium sp. Lineage (GTDB taxonomy): Bacteria > Bacillota > Clostridia > Acetivibrionales > Acetivibrionaceae > Hungateiclostridium. Next base: position 8,288 of record JAAYTO010000296.1, read on the forward strand.
CCAATTCATCCTCCGAGTAATACTCAATCATTATTTTACCCTTTTTATTATTAGATACTAATCTTACCTTTGTTCCAAATATACCCTGCAAATTTTCTTCTATTTTTAAAAACTCATCCCTGTTTTCCTTTTCTTTTTTTTCCCTGTTTTCTTTTTTTCCTTCTGACAAATATCTTTTTACAAGACTTTCTGTTTGTCTTACGGTAAGATTTTTTTCAATTATCTCACTGCAAACCTTTTCCTGCAAGTTCTTGTCTTCAATAGAAAGAATAGCCCGGGCATGTCCGCTTGATATTTCCTGATTTATCAAGCAACTTTTAATCTTTTCCGGCAAACCCAGCAGTCTAATGGTGTTTGATATTGCAGACCTGCTTTTGCCAATAGATTCAGATAATTCTTCCTGTGTGAGATTATATTCATTAAGCAGCTTTTCAAATGCTTCTGCCTCTTCTATTGGATTTAAATCCTCTCTTTGAAGATTTTCTATAAGGGCAACCTCCATTACCTGTTTATTAGACAACTCTCTTATTATAACGGGAACCGATTTTAACCCGGCCATCCTCGCAGCCCGCCATCTTCTTTCTCCAGCCACAATTCTATACGTATTATCTTCCTTCTTTACGATAATAGGCTGCACAACTCCATGTTTTTTTATTGATTCCGATAGTTTATGAAGTTTTTCATCATCAAATTTCTTTCTTGGCTGATTAATATTTGGTTCAATCTCATTAATCCTTAATTCTATTACACCTTTATTTTCTTTAACTTCTTCATTTGCTGCCGATATTAATGCACCTAAACCTTTTCCCAATCCCTTTTTACTCATTTTACATCCTCCTCGGAATATTCAATAACTTCTTCAGCCAATTCTAAATAACATTCTGCCCCCTTTGATTTTGGATCATATAAAATGATAGGTAATCCAAAGCTCGGTGCTTCGCTTAGCCGCACATTCCTAGGAATGATCGTTCGATAAACTTTATTTTTAAAATACTTTTTTACTTCATCAACCACCTGTATCGATAAATTTGTTCTCGCATCAAACATTGTTAAAACAACACCTTCAACATCCAAATCCTTATTAAGATGCTTTTGAACAAGCTTAACTGTTTCCATCAACTGGCTTAATCCTTCTAATGCATAATACTCACACTGGATTGGTACGAGTATTTTGTCAGCTGCTGTAAGTGAGTTTAAGGTTAAAAGTCCTAGTGAAGGGGGACAATCAATGATAATGAAATCATAGTTATCCTTTATTTCTGATAACGCATTTTTTAACCTTGTCTCTCTGGAAATTGAAGAAACAAGCTCTACTTCTGCCCCAGCCAATTCGATATTTGATGGGCATAATTTAAGATTTTCTACAGGTGTTCCAATTATAGTATCTCTTATATCAACATCATTAATTAAAATATCATAAGTTGATTTTCCAATTTTCTTTTTATCAATTCCTAAGCCACTTGTAGTATTTCCTTGGGGATCAACATCCAACAACAAAACCTTTTTACCTTTGTATGCCAAACATGAACTCAAATTTACTGCAGTAGTTGTCTTCCCTACTCCACCCTTCTGATTTGCTACTGCAATTACTTTTGACATTAAACTCACTCCTCAGTATTTGAATGCTAAATCATTTCTTATATTATATTTAAAATCATTCCGCAAATTTATTACCTAATTATATCATATAATTTTCTTTTAACAAATGTATATAACGATTAATTTCACGGTAAAAGCATGAACCCATCTCCTGCCAATACTCTCACAAGAGAGTTTTTTAAAATGCCATTTCAGCATTTAATATTCAGGCAAGAAAATCATTTTTTAAGAAATGCCCC
>JAAYTO010000297.1 GCA_012523755.1 Clostridium sp.
AGGGGGACGGTTCTTCCGTGTCATATGACACGGAAGAACCGTCCCCCTGTGTCCTGTCCTCCTGTGTCCTTGTGCGATCCCCTGTCCAAGGAATGGTTTGTTTTATGAATATAGTGTTAATAGGTATGCCGGGAGCAGGTAAAAGCACAATAGGGGTTCTTTTGGCGAAGGCTTTGAAAATGCCCTTTATAGATACGGATTTACTGATACAGCAGAAGTATAACATGTTTCTTCAAGATATAATTGACAAATACGGAATAAAGAGGTTTCTTTCCATTGAAGAGGAAGTTGCCGTTTCAATAGATTTGAAGAATCATGTTATTGCCACCGGAGGAAGCGTTGTTTACAGTGATGCTGCTTTGAAGCATTTTAAAAGAGACGGTTTTGTTGTTTATCTCAAGCTCAGGTTTGATGAAATAGAAAAGAGGATAAGCAATATTTCCAGCCGGGGAATTGCAAAGGAAAAGGATAAGACTCTGATGGAATTATATAATGAGAGGATACCCCTTTACGAAAAGTATGCCGATATCACAGTCAATTGCTCCGATATGAATATTGAGGCTTCGGTGAGCGAGATAATAAAAAGAATTAAAGCCGCGAAAAAAATTTTTTAAAATATGTATAATGAACCGGGGTTTGGGTCAATAATATAAATGACCTCACAAAATACATTTTGACCCCCTTTACATGGGTTAGTCTTTTAAACAAAAGGCTAACCTCTTTTTTTTTAAAGCTCGAACAGCTCCCTTATCTCGGTTTCTGTCATCTTTGAAAGAAGGGTTTCCCCCGGTTTTATAACGGAATCAATCATTTCCTTTTTCTTTTGCTGTAGCTCGAATATTTTTTCCTCTATTGTTCCCCGGGTTATAAGCTTCATTACCTGAACCACATTTTTTTGTCCTATTCTGTGGGCACGGTCAGAAGCCTGATCCTCAACGGCAGGATTCCACCATGGGTCAAAATGTATTACCATGTCTGCTCCGGTAAGGTTTAAGCCTGTCCCACCGGCTTTAAGCGAGATCAGGAAAAGATTTTTTGAACCACTGTTGAAGGAGTCGACCATTTCCAGACGGTCTTCGGCTTTGGTGGAGCCGTCAAGATAGAAATACTCTATTTTCTGCTTATTAAGGAATTGCTTTATTATTTCCAGCATGCCGGTAAACTGGGAAAACAACAAAACCCTGTGCCCGCTGTCGAAAGCACTGGAAAGTATTTCTTCCAAAAGCTGCATTTTCCCGCTTTCTCCCTTGAAGTTTTCTATAAACATTGAGGGGTGGCAGCATATCTGACGCAGTCTTGTGAGAAGAGCAAGTATTTTTATGTGGCTTTTTTCAAATCCTTTGGACTCAAGCTCCAAAGCAATTTCTTTCTTGGATTTTTGCAGGTATGCAAGATAAATTTTCTTTTGTTCCGGGGTCATCTCGCAGGTCAATTTACTTTCGATTTTATCGGGAAGCTCGCTTAGAACATCCTTTTTAAGCCTCCTCAAAATAAAAGGGCTTATATGCTTGCTCAAGTCCTTCAAGGCTTTTTTATCATTATGCTTCATTATTGGAGCTTCAAACTTCTTTACGAATTTTGAATGGGATAGAAGATACCCGGGCATTACAAAGTCAAATATCGACCACAGCTCTGTTATGGAGTTTTCAATGGGTGTACCCGTCAGTGCAAAGTTCATTTTGGAATTTATCTGCTTAGCGGTTTTGGCATTAAGGGTGTTGGGGTTCTTTATATGTTGGGCTTCGTCAAGGAAGCAGCAGTGGAACTTTATATCCTTGTATAACCCTATGTCCCTCCTTAATAAGGGGTAGGACGTGACCACCAGGTCGGAGTTTTCGGCTTGCCGGAGCAGTTCCTTTCTCTCCGAAGGCATTCCGGATACCACCAGAACACTGAGCTGCGGAACGAATTTTTTAACTTCGTTTTGCCAGTTGTATATAAGGGAAGTGGGTGCGACAACAAGGGAAGGTTCTTTGACACTGTCCTTTTCTGATAGAACAAAGGATATTACTTGAAGGGTTTTGCCCAATCCCATGTCATCGGCCAGAATCCCGGACAGTCCATAGGCGGATAATGTCTTAAACCACTTATATCCCACCTTCTGGTAATCCCTCAAGACATTTTTTAGTTTTTCCGGAATTTCAAAATCCAAATTTTCAGGTTGCTTAATGTTTTGAACCATCCTGCTGAAATTTTTGTCCCTTTCAACCCCTTTGAGTTTTGATTCCTCTATAAGGTTGTCCAGGTACATTGCCCTGTATTTGGGCAGTTCAATAACCTTTTTGGACAGATCCTTTCCGGAAATATCAAGCTTGTCAATTAAATCGCTCATGTTTTCCATTTCCGGGGTATCCAAAGCTAAAAAAGAACCGTCTTTGAGTCTATAGTATTTCTTCTTCTCCTTTAGGGAAGAAAAAATGTCTGCCAGCTCTTCATGGCTGATATCCTCATATTCAAAGGAAAACTCCAACATGTTGGATTCCTGATTAAGCCTTATTCCTCCCGAAAATCTGGAGGGATATTTTACATGTAGGTTTTTAAAGTTATCGGAATAATATACCTCGGATAATTCCTGAAGTCTGGGCAGGGTGATATTAACAAATTCAAATATTTTCTCCTCATCTTCAAGATATAATCTGTCCTTGTCCACAACAAACTCCGATGTCTCAAAAAGGCCGATAATTTTCTTTTCCGTCTCAACATCCCTGAGCACGACTCTGTCGCTGCTATTATAGTTTTTATTAACAGTTGAAAAGGGATTTACTGTGTTTTCGCCGTAATGGAAATTAACAACTGCGGAAATACCGTCCCTGTATTTGTCAAAATAAATCTTCGAAACAAGGTCTTCGTTAACCAGTTTTTTCTCGATTTTCGGATCAATTTGAAGGTTACCTATTTTACGGACATGGGGAAGAACCTCTGAAACAAACCGTTCTGCGTAGGCATCTGAAAAATATAAGCTTTCGATTCTTTTATCAAAAAACTTCGAAAGAAACGGAAGATAAAATGCTTGCTGTTTTTCAGAAGGGTAGTATATTTTTCCGTCACAGAAGAAATAAATGCCTTTTTCTGTAAGGGGAATAATATTGTACGATTGCAGGGAAAATAAAAATTTATTGCTTTGCTGCGACAGCGAAAAATTAAGGGGCAGATCACCTTCAATAATTGATGTGGTATGAACCTTATCATCTAAAATTTTGGCATAAAACGGGGTATCCCCTAAAGCTTTGAAAATCCTGAGCAAATATGGGGCGGACAGTGTCAGCGTTTTGCCGGAAAACACACTGGCTGCAGCCTGGTGGCCATACGGGAATCTTCGCTCCAATAGTTTTTCGTTTTCGTAAATTTCCATTAAAATATCGATTATTTTTTTATTTCTGCCGGAAAAAATATGTTTCAAAGGATCAAAGATAAAGTTTTTTCCGAACTCAAAAGGTTGGCTGTCATACACACTTGCAAGGAAGTTCTTTATATTTCTCAGTACATACAATCTGCCGGTACCGATTCGAAACTCCATTGAAGAGATATATTTATTATAATAACTCCTTTGGAAATCATAGGTTATCTCAAATTGAACTTCTTGCTTGTGGTTTTCGCTTGTTAAACCGTCAAAGAAGGAAAATACCTCGTTTAGGGTTTTAATCTGGTTTTTTGCGTTAATATAATTAAGAAGCTCGCTTTGAGCTTTTTTCATTACGGCAACGACATGCTTGCAGGCACCGAAATAACTGTAGTAAGCAGGACAGTCACATACATAATGTTCAATTCTGCCGTTATCATCAAAACAAATTGCAACCTCATAGTCTTGGGTACCTCTTACTACGGCTTCGACCATCATATTCTGCGGATCGAAATTAAAGTTCAATACCCTGTGATTTAAACTGTATGATAAACCCCTTTTATAGGTTTCGTTGGACGAAGCGTGCTGGTATATTACCCTATCCGGTATATTAAAATTATTCAAATTCATATAAACACCTCAAAGTTTTTTTAACTGTCCAGTATATAAGTATATAACAATTATAATATAATTAAAATAAAAATATTAAGCATTAAGAGTATTAGACAAATGTGAAGAATAATGTACACCTTTAAGTATTTTTATAACACCTCGGTTCAAACAAAATTCTTGAGGGGACATAAAATTTTCACTACGGTTATAAAACGCTACCTATTAAAAACAAAGTGTTTTTACGCAATAATATATATAGGAAGATTGTATAAAGGGGAGAGAAGACAAAATGAAAAAGTGTTTCAGCCTTATTTTAGTTGTTTCATTTCTGATGGTGCTATTGACACCTGGGACTACAATATCGGCAGAACCTGATTATAATTATGGAGAGGCTTTGCAAAAGGCCATAATGTTCTATGAATTTCAGCGTTCGGGAGAACTTCCTCCCACCATCAGAAACAATTGGAGAGGGGATTCTTGTCTGGACGATGGCAAGGACGTGGGGCTTGACCTTACGGGTGGTTGGTTTGATGCCGGTGACCATGTAAAGTTTAACCTACCCATGGCATATACTGCTGCAATGCTGGCGTGGGCAGTATATGAGGAAAAGGAAGCCTTTGTTAAGAGTGGACAGCTGGGATATATATTGGATGAGATTAAGTGGGCAACCGACTATTTTATTAAATGTCACCCTGAACCGGATGTATATTATTATCAGGTGGGGGACGGAGACGCCGACCACATGTGGTGGGGACCTGCTGAGGTTATACACATGGAAAGGCCGGTATTCAAAGTGGATCTTGCTTCACCGGGCTCGACTGTATCGGCAGGAACGGCGGCAGCCTTGGCAGCGGCATCGATAGTCTTAAGAGATACCGATTCGGGTTATGCCAATCTATGCTTAAAGCATGCAAAGGAACTGTTTAACTTTGCAGATAAGACAAGAAGCGATACCGGTTATACAGCGGCAACAAATTTCTATGCATCCCATAGTGGGTTCTATGATGAGCTTACATGGGCGGCCACATGGATTTATCTTGCAACAAAAGACGAGAGCTATCTTGACAAAGCCGAATCCTATATTGAATTTTGGAGTACGGAGCCTCAAACCGATATAATGTCATACAAATGGGGACATTGTTGGGATGATGTGCGTTACGGTACACAGCTTCTTTTAGCAAGGATTACAAACAAGCCCTTATACAAAGAAAACATGGAAAGACATTTGGATTATTGGACAGTGGGTGTGGATAATTCAAGGATAAAATATACACCCAAAGGTCTTGCGTGGCTTCAGAATTGGGGCTCTTTAAGATATGCCACTACCACGGCGTTTATTGCGGCTGTTTATGCGGAGTGGGAAGGATGCAGTGCAGAAAAGGCAAAAATATATAATGATTTTGCAAAGGCACAGGTGGACTATGCATTGGGCAGTACAGGAAGAAGTTTTGTGGTAGGATTTGGAGAGGATTGGCCGCAGCATCCTCACCACAGGACGGCTCACGGTTCATGGTATGATGGCATGAATGTACCCGATTACCATAGGCATGTGTTGTACGGTGCATTGGTTGGAGGTCCCGGAGAAAATGACAACTACAGGGACGATATTTCCGATTACCAGTGTAATGAGGTTGCTTGTGACTATAACGCAGGCTTTGTAGGTGCACTGGCAAAAATGTACGACAGGTATGACGGAAGGCCTGTGCCAGAGTTTAAGGCTATTGAAGAGCCGGAGGATGAATTCATGGTTGAAGCCTATGTAAGCAGCGGTGACAAGCACTATGTTGAAATTAAAACAAGGCTTAACAACAGGACGGCGTGGCCTGCAAGGGTATCGGAGGGGCTTTCCTTCAGATATTTTGTTGACCTTACTGAAGTGCTTGATGCCGGGTACAGTCCTAACGATATAACAATATCGGGAGGACAGGGTTCCAGTGGCAAAGTATCGGGACCGCATTTGTGGAACAAGGATAAAAACATATACTATATAGAGGTTGACTACACCGGTGACCGTCTCTATCCTGGGGGACAGGATCACTATAGAAGGGATTCGTCTTTGAGGATTGTTGCACCTGCTAACAGCGGATGCTGGGACAATGAAAACGATCCCTCCTTTAAAGGGTTGTCAACAGGCAGTGAGTTGAAGAAGGCAGATTACATACCTGTTTATGAATATGGTGTAAAGGTTGCGGGAATAGAACCTGAAGGAACGGTTGTTCAGCCTTCACCCACGCCGACACCGACACCGACATCTACATTAAGACCGACACCGACATCTTCAAAGGAAATCAAGTATGGGGATTTAAACAATGACAACGAGGTTGATTCAACAGATGTTACCCTCATGAAGAGGTATATATTGAGAAAGATTGGCACCCTTCCAAATCCGGAAGGAGCAGATGTAAACGTAGACGGCAGCATAGATTCCACAGATCTAACTATTTTAAAGAGATACGTACTGCGGAAGATTAAAAGTTTACCGGTATAAATTTTCAGATACGTTTGAAATTGCGTTTTTCGTGTAGTAATTAAAACCGGAATGTGAAGTAAAAAACCCAGGGAGTAAAGTCCTTGGGTTTTTTTGAACGCCTGATATCGGTCTGGCTCTGAGGTAAACTTATTGAACTATTAAGTTTTTTATACCAAAGATTCAAGTTCACAAAGAACGTTCTCAAATACATTTAATGCATCCTGCACAGGCTTGGGTGTTGAAAGATCCACACCGGCAATTTTCAGTAGTTCCAAAGGATAATCGGAACTTCCGCTTTTCAAAAACTTAATATACCGATCCACAGCAGGTTTTCCTTCCGTAAGAATCATGTTTGATATGGCGGTTGCGGAGGAAAAACCTGTGGCATACTTATAGACGTAAAAGCTGCTGTAAAAATGGGGGATTCTTGCCCATTCTATAGCTATTTCCTTATCCACATTTACCTCGCTTCCGAAATACTTCCGGTTTAATTCATAATAAATATCGTTCAGGGTTTGAGTTGTAAGGGCTTCGCCGTCTTTGTATTTTGAGTGAATGGTTTTTTCAAACTCAGCAAACATCACCTGACGGAAAATAGTTCCCCTGAACTGTTCAAGGTAGTGGTTCAAAAGATAGGCTTTTTCCTTAGGGTCGCTGGTTTGTTCTAAAAGATGCCGCATCAGCAGAGACTCATTGACCGTGGATGCCACCTCGGCAACAAATATTTTGTATTCGGAATAAATGTAGGGCTGGGACTTGTTTGTGTAATAGGAGTGAATTGCGTGCCCCATTTCATGGGCAAGGGTAAAAACATCATTTGTCGTGCCCTGATAGTTTAACAGCACATAGGGATGGGTTTTGTATGAACCCCATGAGTAAGCACCGCTGGTTTTACCTTGATTTTCATACACATCTATCCAGCCATTGTTAAAGCCCTCCCGAAGGATTTCCAGATATTCGTCTCCCATGGGCTTAAGACCCTCTTCCACAAGTTTTTTGGCCTCTTCGTAAGGTATATTCTTATTGGATTCTTCGACAATCGGTACGTACAGGTCATACATGTGAAGGTCATCCAGCTTTAATGCTTTTTTTCTAAGCCTTAGATACCGGTGCAGCAGCGGAAGGTTTTTATCTATGGTTTCAATCAAATTGTCATAGACGTCTACGGTTATATTGTCGGAGTCGAGGGATGCTTCAAGGGAAGAGTTATACCTGCCGGTCTGAGCATAAAACTTGGAGGCTTTTATGCTTCCTGACAGGCATGCCGCAAGGGTATTTTTAAACTTGTTGTATGTACTGTAAAGGGCGTGAAATGCATCTTTTCGAACCCTTCTATCCTTACTTTCCAGAAACATTACATATCTGCCTTTTGTGAGCTCTATTTCTTCTCCGTTTTCGTTTAAAATGAACGGAAATTTCATATCTGCGTTGTTGAGCATTGTGAATATTTCCCGGGGCGAACCGGACATTTCCGAAGACAGAGCCAAAAGTTCCTCCTCTTTTTCCGAGAGTATATGCTCCTTTTGCCGCAGAATCTCTTTAAAGAACTGGCGGTACAGCCTGAGCCCGTCTTCTTTAGCGATATAGGCGGTCAATGTGTCCTCGGGGATTGATATTATCTCCGGTACGATGTAGGATGTGGAAGCTATGGCTTCGGTCATAAGGGCGGATGCCCTGTCCGAAAGTCCTTGGTATATGGAGATGGCATTATCCTCATCTTTTTTCATTTTTGCATAAACAAATACTTTGTCGCAAAGGGACATTAGCACTCCGTAAAGGGTCAGGCATTCCAATAACTTTTTGGAGCTTTTGCCAAGGGTGCCTTTGAATTCGGCTATTTGTGATACATACTCTTTGACGGCACCAAAGTCTTTTTCCCACTCGTCAATACAAGAATAAATATCCTCAAGCTTCCATTTGTATCTAATATCAATATCCTCCCGCTTCGGAAGTGATTTTCCTTTTGGTTTAGACATGTCAAAAAGCCTCCTTTGTGTTTAGTTAAATTATATACACTTGTACTAGTTTCCTGTACCATCGCCAACCTCAAGGAGATTGCGTGTTCAGTTAAATTATATACACTTGCACTGATTTGTGAAAGTACACAGATCCGTATGTATAGGATTTGCGTAATTCATGTAGCTGTAATTATTATAATACTTTATTCACATTATAATCTAATATACTGTATTTTCCAAGATTATTATTTGTGTAAAACAATACAAAAAAATAATACCCTCCGGATATTAATAAGAAGGGTATATAAAAAATAAAGATTGGGTTTAGGGAAGTTGTATGAAAAAGGTTATTGTTTTTTAAGAGTATTATACAGCATAACAGCCGCTTCTGCTCTTGTAGAATAATCCTTTGGAGCAAGCAAATTAATGCTTTTGCCGTTTATGATTCCTTCGCCGTTGAGTATGGCCATGCTGGAAAGGGCATAAGAGGAAATATATCCCTTGTCCTTGTATTTATCTAGGATCGAATCATTGTAATAGGGCAGGGGATTACCAATAATTTTATGGGTCTTAGCAAGGATAACAGCCATATCTTCCCTTTTTATCGGTTCATTGGGATAGAAGCAGTTGTTCCCTGTTCCCGTAACTATGCCCATGTTTTTAGCTGTTATGACACTTTTATAAAACCAGTGGTTTGGCTTAACATCAGCAAAGGTTCCAACCGGTGTCCTGTCAAGCTCAAATGTTTTTACCACAAGAGTTATAAACTCAGCCCTTGTTATTGTGTCATTGGGAGCAAATATAGCCGGTTCGTTGGGCTTTTGTGACCTGCCCTGTATAATGCCGCGGGCTGAAAGACTTTGAATAGCTGTTTTGGCCCAAGGGACAGAATTCAAGTCGCCGAAGACCTGAGGGGATGATGTTCTTACAACTCCGGTGTTGGAATAGTTAGTACTTATGTTTCCGCTCAATAGCTTAATTCTGTAGTAGTATAGGTTATTGGGCGAAACTGTATTGTCTGTATAACTCCTTATATTTCTTCCGACTTGTGCAATTTCAACAAAGTCCATCTTATTGGTTCCTCTTTCGATTATGTATCCTTCTGCATTTTCGGAGTTGCCCTTCCACTCCAAAAAGACCTCGACAGGAGAAATATTTTTTACAACGAGGTTTGACGGAGGAGTAAGGGGCTTCATTACAAACTCTATTTCATCGCTGTATGCCGTAAACTTCTCAGATGATGTTTTCACTATTGCAGCTACCCGAAAACGGTACAGGCTATTTTCCTCTAAATCCCCAATAATAAGATTTTTAATTCCAGAAGTAAGGGTGGCTATTTCCTTCCACGCCTCACCTATCTTTAATTTTGTTTCAACACAAAAATTAGAAATGTTAGTGTTTTTATTTTCCCAGCTAAGATTGATGGAATTATTAGATATAATGGTTATACTAAGGTTTTCGGGTGAATTAAGCAATAACTTGTCTACATAGAATTCGTTGGAGTAATTTGAAGAATTATAAGAATTAGCGGCCTTAATTCTATAAGTATAGCTCATGTTTGGCAGTATATCCAAATCAAACCATTCGTTAGAATTTGGGGTTTGGGTTGCAACTTTTATAAATGAGCCTTTTCCGGCCTTTCTTTCGATTATAAATTCGGTTTCATCACTAATCATATCCGTCCAAGTCAGTCTTATTGTTCCTGAAGACATCCGGACGGCTTTTAAGTTGGTTGGGGGTTCAATTTTTGTATAGGCACCCATTCCTTCAGGGTTGTCCGGATAGGATGTAGAATATACATCATCTGCGAGAACTGTTCTAATTCTGTAAAAGAACTGGGTGCTCGGGAGAAGATCTATGTCACTGTAATTGGTAATTCCGGCTTCAAGAATCTTTATAATGGACCAATCTCCGTTTTCGCCGTCTTTTCTTTCAACAAGGGTTCTGTAATTCGACAGATCAGCATATTCCCAAGACAGGTCAATCTGTGTATGGGATACGGGAGTAACCTGTAGCGAACGGGGAGATTGCCGGTTAATGGATGTTGTGCATTTAACGGTGTTGCTGTAAGAGGATGCATTACCTGCCGAATTAAAGGGAATAACCCTGTATGTGTAAACCGATTTATTATCCACAGTGTCTGTATAACTGGTAGTGTTTGCAGGCAGAGATGCTATTTCCATAAATGCTCCCGAGTCAACCTTCCTTTCTACCTTAAATCCGGATTCGTTACTGGATGTGTCCTGCCAGTTTAATGTTATCAAGGTAGAACTTGAAATTTCAAGGTAGAGTGATTTTGCCGGAGAGGGTGGACCGGTGTATACACGATAGGCAGAGGTTGAAGCACTGCTGCTTTGGTCATGGGCTGTCACTTTATAATAATAGGATTTATTGAGTTCAATGTTATTGGTATCGGTATAACTTGTTATGTTGCTGTCTAATATGGCAATGGTGACATAATTCCCAGTGGTTCCGTCCCTTCTTTCTATCTCTAGGCTGAAGTCGTTGCCGGGAGGGTTTGTCCAGCTAAGGTCAATTCTGCCGGGACTTACGGGAGCACACTGAAGGTTTGAAGGTGCCAAAAGCCTTGTAACGGGCTCTGAGATATTGCTAAAGCCCGTATACCTTCCATTATCTATGCTCAATCTGTATCTATAAGTTCCATGGTCGACATAGTCTGTGGTTTTGCTGCTGTCTTTTGTGAGCTTGTTTTTTACTATTTCCCACGAACCCCAAGAGTTTTCCATGTATTTCGCTCTCTCGAGCCGAAACTCCTGTATGTTTGGGTGGTTTTCCCATGAAATAGTAACAGTGCCCTTTTGTATAGATGCATTTATAAAAGGCAGTGAAATTGGAGTTATGGTAGTGGGAGAAGATTCATCGGACAGATGTCCTTTTCCGTCAGAAGATAAAAGGGTGTATTGGGTCTGTGTACCCGGGGAAAGGGTAGGATCAACAAAACTTATACCGGTTTCGTCGCCGCTTACCACCGCAATCTGTTCCCCATCACCCCTTGTTACAGTAATATTTTCTACGGCGAGGGAGTTGTTTACCCATGCAAGGGTGACCTTTTTACTGTTGATATCTAAATGCGAGGATGTTATGGAGGGTGCCTTCATTTTTTCTGTAGAGACTGTAGAGGATGCAGACTCAATGACATTTCCCTCCAGAGACACAGCAGCCACACTATAGTTGTAGGAGGTTTCGGGTGAAAGCCCGGTATCCTCAAAACTCAAGTAGTTTTTTTCGATATCAACGTCTATATTTGCAATAAGGACATCATCTCTTTTTAAGCTGTAGTAAACTGCATTAGTTACCGATGACCAGTTAAGGTTTATTTGAGTATCGGAATTCAGTATTGCAGGATTTGCACTAAAATTAAAACCCGCTTTAACAGTACTCATCATAACAAAAGACATAATTAAAACGGCCAGTAAAAAAATAGCAATTTTAAGATGATTATCTATGATTAGTTTCATGATTACCCTCCATTAGATCCAATAAAGGAAAACAAAAAGATCTATCAAAGTTTTTATCGAATAATTTTATGATAAAATTAATGGGTTCTTAGTAGGAAATTATGAAGGCTAATTTGCGTCGAAAAGTCTGTCAATTTATTGGTGGGGCACCATCAAAGCGATGTTATTGGCAGGTTTAAAGGCTTGGATAGTAGACGGTTTTTTGTGGGGGTAAATGATATTGAAATATAAATTTAATATTGGGAAAAAATACTCTTGAAACTTGTTATTTTTTTTAGTATACT
>JAAYTO010000298.1 GCA_012523755.1 Clostridium sp.
AGGTAGCTAAATCCGATGGAACGCCATCAACACAAAAACCGACACCTACACCAACACCTACACCGACTTATGGACCTACACAGACACCTAAAGCAGGTGCAAGACAGATGGAGAAACTTGACAGGGGAGTAGTTGCCGTAAAAGTAAACAATGGTGTATTCATCAGCTGGCGTATGTTTGGAACCGATCCCGACAATATTGCGTTCAACTTGTATCGCAACGGAACTAAAGTTAATTCTTCACCCATTACCGGGGCTACAAACTATGTGGATTCTGCCGGAACCACAAGTTCAAAATATTCTGTTCGTCCGATTATAAACGGGCAGGAGCAAACAGCATCGAAAGAAGCAAGTGTATGGGCACAGAATTACTTGCAGATTCCGATTCAGCCTCCATCCAGTGCCTATGAAGCTAATGATGCTAGTTGCGGAGACCTCGACGGTGACGGAGAATATGAAATTGTACTTAAATGGGAGCCTAAAAATGCAAAGGATAATGCACACTCCGGAGTCACAGATAATGTATTCTTGGATGCTTATAAGCTAAATGGTACTCGTTTGTGGAGAATAGACCTTGGAAGGAATATTCGTGCCGGTGCACATTATACCCAGTTTATGGTTTATGACCTTGATGGGGACGGAAAAGCAGAAGTGGCTTGTAAGACTGCTGACGGAACAAAAGACGGAAAAGGAAAAGTGATAGGAAATGCGAATGCAGATTACCGCAATTCCAGTGGGTACATATTGTCAGGACCCGAGTACCTCACAGTATTTAACGGTCAGACGGGAGCAGCTATGTCAACGGTAGATTATATTCCTGCCAGAGGAAATGTTTCTGCATGGGGAGATAATTATGGAAACAGAGTAGACCGCTTCAGAGCTTGTATAGCTTATCTTGATGGACAACGTCCAAGTCTTGTTATGGGTCGGGGATATTATACAAGAATGGTATTTGCAGCGTTTGACTTCAGAAATGGAAAACTTACACACAGATGGACCTTCGACAGCAATACCAGCGGTAACTCATCCTATGCAGGACAAGGTAACCACAACCTTGCTGTTGGTGACGTTGACGGAGACGGACGTGACGAAATTATAAGCGGTATGGCTTGTATTGACGACAATGGAAAAGGCTTATGGAACGCTCGGTTAGGTCATGGTGATGCAATGCATTTCAGTGATCTTGATCCGAACAGGCCCGGTTTGGAAGTATGGAGCTGTCTTGAATCATCCGGAGGAGCAGTCTTGTTGGATGCAAAAACCGGACAACAAATATTCCGGTGGAAGGCATCCGGGGATACCGGTAGATGCGGAGCAGCTGACATTGATCCCAACACTCCGGGAGTTGAGTTGTGGGCTGCGGGTTCTCGTCTGTTCAGTTGTACAGGAAGGGAGCTTGGTTCAGCACCAAGTCAAAAGAACTTTTCGATTTGGTGGGACGGCGATGAATGCCGTGAGCTCTTAGACGGTACTACGATAACTAACCGTGATGGCAGTGGAGGAGGATTATCGCCTAGTGGAGTTGCTTCAAACAACGGTACGAAATCCACACCATGTTTGCAAGCGGATTTATTGGGAGACTGGAGAGAGGAAGTAATCTGGAGAACCAGTGATAACAGATATTTGAGAATCTATACAACTACTCATACGACACAAAGACGTATTTATACATTAATGCATGATCCTATTTACAGACTGGGTGTAGCATGGCAAAATGTAGCATACAATCAGCCGCCATGGACGGGTTTCTTTATCGGTGCCGGCATGAAAGAGCCTCCGAAACCGAATATTTACCTTGTACCGTAATCGGATAGGAAATGTTGATTCGATGAAGGCAAAATAAATGTCAATGAGTACGATTTACAGTTGATAATATAAAAAGAATTGGGGAAAGTCTAAAAGGCTTTTCCCATTACTTTTACTTAACGTATTTTTCTATCATGTCTTCTATTTCTTCGAAAGTGGCGGTTGGAATATAGCACTCAAATGATTGACTGCGGTTTTCTAGAATTCCTAGAGTGCATGACGGCTCGAAGATGTTTGAATAAATATCCCTGGCACTTTGCAATGTTTTGAACATGCCGGAATAAATATACCTATCATCCTTTTCAGCAATAATAAATTCTTCGCCCCATTCGGTTGAATATTTACATATATCCTCCAAATCAAATCCCCATGTATCTTTATAAATTCTTTTGCCGGTGTTATCCCTGGCAAAGAAAAATGCTCTTGAGTCTATTTCTAAATTCTGTGCAATGGTATTGTCTTCTGCCCAAATTTTATTGCCAACAGTTTTATTTCCATATACTATGACCGGAAGGAGAATTTCCAAAGTATCATCCATTTCGATATCACCTTTATATGCTTTTATGACCTTAACCGTTGCAATTGTCTGATATCTAAAATAATCGTAAAAGTTTGGCGTGTCGAGGGTTTCGATAAAATTCCGGCTATTAATTTTCACCCATTTAAAGTCTTTCACTTGTCCGAAGATGATAATATCAGCAAAGCGAAATACTTCGCCCTCAGAAAGAGGGTCATAATCCATAAGAAAATTGCAGTCTATTTGCGGTGGGCTGTCTAGTATTTCAAATTTGGCATTAGAAGACGGAGAACTTTTGACCTGTGTAACTAAACTGCCATTCTCATTTTGGAATGAATCTCTGTAAGTTTCCAGCAACCTGTAGCCAACCGATATACCGGCTATTATAAGCATTACAAAGCCTGCAACCAATGCAATCCGTAAACGACTGCGGTTAGGTTTGTCTTTTGCCGGGACGGAATCATTTTTTATGCTAAGTAATATTTTACGCTTTAGCTCATTACTTGCCTTCAAATCATTTAATCCGGAAAACAATTCACTCTTCATCATAAAAAACTCCTTTCAATTTGGTCTTGAGCCTTTCTCTACCGCGTTTAAGCTGTGTTCTGATTGTGGACTCTTTTTCGGATAGCAGACCGGCTATCTCTGAAGATGAATATCCTTCATAATAGTATAGGTAGATTACATCTCTGTATTTTTGAGGCAGGTTCATGACCTGTTTTATTACTTCCCGCTTGTTGTCATCGGGTATGGGCAAATACATTTCATGCTGCAGTGAAACCTTTTTACTCCACATGCTTTTAAGTATATCTTTGCAGTAGTTGGAAGTAACAGTAATCAACCAGGCTTTGATATGATCTTCGTTGTTAAACTGCGGAGTTATCCGAAAAAGTTTTAAGAATATTTCCTGGGTTGCATCTTCGGCATCCGAATGATTTCTAAGATACATAAAAGCCAGTCTGAACACCATATCCGTATATTTGTCAAGTATGGCCAAAATAAAGTCATCAGTGTGACTTAATCCATATGTCATTATAAACCCCCTTTCATAAAGTACACGATTTATAACGGGAAAATGTTTCATAATCGGTAAAATAATCTTAACATTTTTTAAACATTGTATTAAGGTAACTTTTGCAAATAATACTAATGTGGTGTAATATTAATTTAGCAATCAGATGCTATACATCTCATGCTTTTGTTTATACAATCACATTTGTAATATAAACAATATAAAATATCGGGAGGAAGTATGGGTATAAAGAAGTTATATCAGAAAAGGATTGAGGAGTTTAGCGGTATTGTAGACAGGCTTGACAAGGCCTCGGGTCTTTATAGCATATTGCGTCTTGTAACCTTTGCGGTGGGCACACTGCTGACAATACTTGCCTATATATATATTGGCAGTATTTATGGATTTATTGTTATGGTGCTGTCGGTTGGTATCTTTGTTTTTTTTGTGGTAAAGCATCAGAAAATAATTGACAGGGCAGCAAGATATAAAAGAATGGTTGAGATTAACAAAAGGTGTATCGATAGAATGGAAGGAAGCTGGACGGATTTTGAAGATAAGGGCTTGGAGTTCGCCGACAGTGAGCATATATATGCCGGTGATTTGGATATATTTGGACATGCATCGCTTTTTCAATGGATAAATACGGCACATACTTTTTTCGGACGGATAGCCTTGAAGAATCTGTTTACATCACCTTCAAAAGATATAGAGAAAATAAGGAAAAGGCAGAAGGCTGTAAAAGAACTTTCCGATAAAATTGATTTTTGCCAGAACTTGCAATGTGAGGGGATGGGTAATATCAAGGCTTCAGAAAATCCCGATAAGCTTGTAAGCTATTCGGAGGACAATAAAAAGCTGTTTTCCGAAAAACATATATCACAGTTGTTTTTTATTTTGCCTGAATTGACGATAATCTTTGTGATCCTGTGCAGGCTTGATGCTTCTGTTTCAATATATATACCTCTTTCATTACTGACTCTACAGGCAGTTATGAGCCTTATATTCTATGGGAGGGTGAGTGCTGTTTTAAGACCGGTAAACAAATACAAGGATAGGATAAACGTTTACCGCAAGATGATCGAAATGATTGAAAAGGAAGATTTTGCGGATGAGTACCTTAATGAATTAAAGTCACGGTTTTTTTTGGGAAAAGTATCCGCATCAGCCCAAATAAAGGGATTGGAGAGAATTGTGGATGCAGTGGACTTGGGAAATGGAACTATTGTTGCGGTTATCTTAAATTTGTTGCTGTTCTGGAATGTTCATTGTGTGTTTGCCCTGGAAAAATGGAAGGAAAAGTCCGGTAAATCAATAAAGGGCTGGCTTGAGACTATCGGTGAATTTGAGGCTCTGGTAAGTCTTTCTCTGGTAACACAAATGAATCCTGAATGGGTTTTTCCGGTTATCTCAAAAAACAAAGTTTCTTTTAGTGCTGAAAAAATGGGACATCCCCTGATAAATGAGGGTAATCGTGTATGCAACAGCATTAATATGGATAACAGGATTTGCATAGTTACAGGGTCGAATATGTCCGGTAAAACAACTCTTTTGAGGACGGTGGGTATTAATCTCGTATTAGCCTATGCCGGTACGTCGGTGTGTGCAAAAGAGTTTATGTGTTCCGTGATGGATATTTGTACTTCAATGAGGATAACCGACGATTTAAACAGCGGTATATCTACTTTTTATGCAGAGCTTTTGCGTATCAAAAGGATTATTGACCACTCCAGGAAAAAAAGTCCGATGATATTTCTTATTGATGAGGTCTTTAGGGGAACCAATTCCCTTGACAGGGTTACGGGAGCAAAGAATGTTGTATTGAATCTGGACAGGGATTGGATTGTTGGAATGATCTCAACCCACGATTATGAGCTGTGCAAGCTGGGGCAAAAAGACGGCAGCAGGATTATAAACTGCCATTTTACTGAAACCTACGAGAATAATCAGATAAAATTTGACTATATTTTAAGGCCTGGCCGCAGCAAAACTACAAACGCAAAGTATTTAATGAAGATGGTGGGGATAGAACTTCTCGAACAATGAACGAAAATTATGTTATTATATTAAATAAATATATTTGAAGGGAAAAAGGATATTTCATGGGCGAAAAAAGGGAAATACTGGAAGAAGACCTTTATGCTCCAGTTAAGGATCATCTTATTCAGCTGGGATACGATGTAAAAGGCGAGGTGAAAAACTGTGATGTATCTGCATTAAAGGGAGAAACACTTCTTGTGGTTGAAATGAAAAAAACATTGAATCTTGATGTGATATTGCAGGCAACCCTCAGGCAAAGGGTTGCGGATATTGTCTATATAGCGGTTCCTAAAAAGAGTAGGATTTTGTTTACCAAACGGTGGAAGAACATCTGTCACCTTTTGAGGCGTTTAGAAATTGGTTTGCTGCTGGTTTCTTTTCGGGGCGATGTGTCCATGGTGGAAGAAGCCATAGAGCCTAAGCCCTTTAGTCGTGAGAAGAGCAGAAGAGTGTCGAACAAGAAAAAAAGTCTGGTTTTAAAAGAGTTTTCCCAAAGACAGGGGGATTATAATACCGGGGGATGTACCAGAAAAAAGTTGGTAACGGCCTACAGAGAGAAGTCGATTCAAATAGCAGCACTTCTTAAAGCCGAAGGTCCGTTGAGTATTAAACAACTCAAGGATAGGGGAGCGGACAGAGATAAGGTTTCCAAAATACTGCAGAACAACTTTTATGATTGGTTTATAAGAGTATCAAGGGGAGTTTATGATCTGAGTGAAAGAGGCAAGATTGAAATTGAAAACTACAGTGAACTGGTGGAGTATTATACACACGGTGAAATCATGAAGGAAGATTAAGCCATGGCATAAATTACAGATAAACTTTATTGAGCCTTTGTAGTAAGATGTTACCCATAGATAATGAAAAGTGGGGTTATACTAAATGGGTAAGAAATTATACAAAGGGAG
>JAAYTO010000020.1 GCA_012523755.1 Clostridium sp.
GCTCCCTTTGTATAATTTCTTACCCATTTAGTATAACCCCACTTTTCATTATCTATGGGTAACATCTTACTACAAAGGCTCAATAAAGTTTATCTGTAATTTATGCCATGGCTTAATCTTCCTTCATGATTTCACCGTGCATAATATTTTTTATTATTTAAACAAAGGTATGGTTAATGGGCTCTATAACTTGCTTCGCAATGCTTCTTATGTAATTATTCTTCGCTTGAATAACAAACATACACTCTTGTGAAATGAATAATTGGGGCGGCAATAACTAAAACTAATTGTGAATAAATGAAGGAGGTTTTTTATGGCAAAAACTATTGCTGCAATTTTTGATAATTATAGTAATGCGGAAAGGGCTGCACAGCAGATAAAGGATCAGGGACTTAGAACCAGTGACATTTCAATAGTTACAAAACAAGGTGAAGAAGGAGAAACCGACAGCAACTTTTCTATGGGATTAGAAAATATGGGTATGAATATGACTGCAAATGATGCGGGAGAAGAGAACCAGAGAGGTGTAAATGACAACATATCCAATGGAGTTGTTACGGGTGGTATTCTTGGAGGCTTGGCGGGTCTTTTGGTTGGTGCAGGCAGTATGGTTATTCCCGGGCTGGGGATTATTGCTGCAGCCGGTCCAATAACTGGGCTTCTGTCGGGAGCAATAACCGGAGGGATAGTTGGCGGATTGGTTGACTTGGGAATTCCGGAGAACAAAAGCAGAGAGTATGAAACCGATATTAAGGCAGGAAAAACTCTTTTCAGCATGAAGGTAGATGATGACAAGATAGAAGAGATAAGTTCAATATTGAGAAATAACGGGGCTGCAAGCGTAGACAGTTACTAAAGGAAATTTAAAAGCGAGACGGGAAAATCCGCCTCGCTTTTATGTAGGAGGCTTGGAATAAAGTATAAGTACGTTTTGTTATTGAACCCATATGTTTTAATAAATGTCTATACTGTGCATATTATTACAATACTTCAATTAATGAATATATATGATGAAGTAGAATACTGTATATCTGTTTTGGAGCCGTTTTTGGCATAATCTTGAGCACGTACCCGATAGTAGTTCCCACTTTGAAAATCAGTGATAATGCTTCCAGACAATGAGATTGAATTATAATTGGATAAAGTCCAATTGTCTATGTCTACCCAACTTTGACCATTCCATTTCTGAAGAAATAAGGTTAATTTTAATTCACTTACGTAAGTATGCGTCATTTATTCTCCAGTTAAATATAGTTTTGTCCCATTTTTTTGTATACTGCATAACCAATCGATTAAAATGCCGTCGGTACTCTTTACAAATACGATATGCCCGCTATCAGCATAATAAAGATTATTACTTGCTATTCCTTCTGTAGGAGCGGGAGGCATTTTTTCAACTTTATTGCCTGCAAATACCGGTTGTTGAATAAATAAAATCAATATTATCAAAAGAATAGAAAGTATGTTCTTTTTATTCTTTTTAACCTTCCTTTCAAGAATAATAGAAATTTCATTCTGCTTTTTAAAGTATTCTTACAACAAGCTTCTAAATGTACTTCCATAAGGTTTGCCCCATGTTGATATTTATGAAAAACTTATATTAATCTTTAAATTCACATTAAAGTATATTTAACGTATAATAGTTAACTTACCTGCATCCATTTCACAAACTGTATCACATAGAATGTCTATATCTTCACTGTAATGAGATGATAAGATAATTGTTATTCCTTCCTTATTTAAATCTTTAAACAGTGCTCGAATCTCCGCAACACCTTGTTTATCGAGACCGTTCATTGGCTCGTCAAGTATCAATAGTCTAGGTTTTTCCATTATAGCCTGTGCTATGCCTAGCCTATGCCGCATTCCCAGGGAATATTTTCGGACATGCTTTTTCATTTTGGGGTCAAGTCCTACTTTTAATAGGGCCTCTTTTATCTCATTATCACTTATTTTTTTATGTATATCGGCAAGCAGTCTCAAATTCTTGTATCCGCTTAACGAGCCTATAAAGCCAGGGTTTTCCAAGATTATTCCCATATCCTGAGAAACAAAGGGCTTTACTTTTTTTCCATCAACCCAAATTTCACCCGATGTGGGGTTCATAAATCCGCATATACATTTAAACAATACAGTTTTTCCGGAACCGTTCCGCCCAATTATACCGTGTATTTTTCCCCTTTCAAAATTTACATTTACATTATTTAAAGCTAATGTCTCCTTAAAAGATTTTGAAACATTTTTAACTTCCACAATGTTATACATTTTATCATCCCTTCTTATTAATAAGTCCAAATACCGTCAATCAACACCTTCAGCTATATTAATATCCTTTTTGGAAAAGGAGATTACAGAAATTATGCTGAGTATTAATGATGCACATAAAAGAAATATAATTGCATATAGAAATGACGGTGAATCACCCGAGCTATGCCAATCTATATACTGCAAGCTGCTCCAGCTAAGGGGTGAAAAATAGTACACCTTAAGACCTCTTGTTAAGCGGCCGACAAATATAGAAAAATATGAGACAAAGGCCAATATTCCTGCTGTTATTATACCGCTCATTTTTCCCAAAATTAAATTTATAGTATAGGAATTTGCATTTTAGCCTTTGGTCTTAGTAGGTAAAAAATACATGTCAGAGAAATAAAATTGTTGATTGGATTGCAAAATTTGTATAAAATAAAGTGGAATATATGTATAAAAGGTGGGTTATA
>JAAYTO010000299.1 GCA_012523755.1 Clostridium sp.
AATGCGGTTTAGGGGGCTTTTTTTCTTATTAAGTGTCAAACTCGGGATCATCTATCTTGGCATATGTTCAACCCAACAAATATATCAAATTTATTCGTTGAGATAAAATACGCTTTTTTATCTCAATAATAGTATGTTTTTCTTCAACACAGTGCATATTACTCATATGTCCTCTCTCCAGAATTTCGATGAAAACAATGCAATTACCGTAAAGAGTTCGAGCCTTCCCAACAGCATTAAAATACTCATCAAAATTTTACTAAAATGACTGAACTTACTGAAGGTATGTATCGGACCTACTGCTGCAAAACCCGGCCCTATGTTTCCAAGAGTGGCAGCAGCAGCACTTGAAGAAGTTATTAGATCGAAGCCATCAAGGGATATTAAAAGTGTTCCCAGCACAAAAAGAAACATGTGTAGGGCAAAAAAACTGGATATACCATCAAGAGTGTCTTTTGACAATGCCCTCTGACCAAGCTTAACACTTATAACAGCCCTCGGATGGAATATCTTCATAATTTCACGCTTTATCATTTTCAGCAGCACCAAAACCCTGACACTCTTCATTCCGCCAGCCGTAGACCCCGCACATCCCCCTATAAACATAAGGAGAAAAAGTATAACCTTACTAAAAGTTGGCCACTCGTCAAAATTAGCCGTCGCATAGCCTGTAGTAGTTATAATGGAACTCACCTGGAAAAGCGAGTATCTCAACGCCTCCCATATGCTGCCATAAACATTTCTGAAGATATTCATAGCAATAAGCAGAACGCTTGTACCAACAACTCCTAAATAAAACCTCAGCTCAGAATCTCCCAATACTTCTCTCCACTTTTTCTTACGCAAAAGATAATACAATGAAAAGTTTACACCGGAAACCAACATAAGCAAGGAAATTACAATATCTATATACACACTATTATATGCTCCCACACTTAGATTCTTTGTAGAAAATCCTCCTGTGCCCACAGAGCCAAAAGTATAAACTAATGCATCAAACAATGACATTCCGCCAATTATCAGTAACACAGTTCCAAGAACAGTAATGCTCAAGTATATAGTATACAGTATTTTCGCTGTATCCTTTATTCTTGGAACAATTTTATCGGTAATAGGACCTGTGCTTTCAGCCTTAAAAACTTGAAAACCTCCTACCCCCAAAGCTGGTAAGATGGAAACCATAAGCACAAGTATACCCATTCCTCCAAACCAATGGGTAAAAGACCTCCAAAAAAGAATCCCCTGAGGTAAAACCTCAACATTGTCGATAACAGTTGCCCCGGTTGTAGTCAAACCGGACACGGATTCAAAAAAAGCATCTACAAAAGAATCTACACTTCTCGATAAAAAAAAGGGCAATGCACCGAAAAAAGACGCCAGAATCCAAGCAAAGGTAACAATAGTCAAACCTTCTCTTATCTTTATAGTATTTGTCTTAGCCGGAAAACGTGATAGAAGAATACCGATCAATCCTGTCACTGTTATGGTAATGGCAAATGCCACTTTATCATGCTGGTTATACAAAAGGGATACGGCTGATGGGAAAATCATCATTACCGCTTCAAGAACCAGAATTTTCCCCAGTGTTTTTATAACTATGCCATAATTCACAAAACAGCCCTCCCTAAAAAGACCTAAAGAACTCTTCCAGAGCCTTTTGCCGAATTGCCGAACTTAGTATTACAAACCTGTCCCCAGGGTATATAACAGTATTTCCAGTCGGTATAATTACTTTTCCTTTGTGATCGACAGCCCCAATAATTATTCCCTTGGGCAAAGCCAACTCTGATATTGGCTTTTCAACAAACCACATGTCTTTTTCAGCAATTACTTCGGTCACCTCTGCCTTTCCACCTAAAAGAAGAGATACCGAAGCAGCCCTTCCACCCCGGATATATTTTAAAATATCACTGGCAGTAATATCTATAGGGCTTACCGCAATATCAACCCCAAGCTTTTCAATAACCTGTACATAACTGGATTTACTCACCTTCGCAATTACCTTCTTTACCCCTAGCTGCTTTGCCATTAGAGTCATCAACAGGTTTTCCTCGTCATAACCTGTAACCCCGACAAAAGCATCCATAGATGAAATGTCCTCATCATTTAGAAGGTTGATATCCGTTCCATCGCCACATATTACCAAGGTATCATTCAGGTTCTCGGACAGATATTCACAACGTTCCTTATCATGCTCAATGAGCTTAACAGAAATACCTTGGGAGATTAGTTTCTCCGCAAGATAATACCCTATTCTTCCTCCGCCAAGCACCATGACCTTCTTAATATATTTAATCTGAACTAATGTCTTGCAAGTTTTAGCCAGTTGATTTATATTATCTTTCTTACCTATTACATATAAGACATCGTCCTCCATTATATAATCTTCTCCACGGGGAATAATTATCTCCCCATTTCTCCATATGATGCCAATTAATATCCCATTTATGTTTTTAATTTCCTTTATCCTCTTGCCCACAAATCCCGGCAGGCTTGAAGCATTAAAATGAAGCATCATAATCCTTCCTTCGGCAAAGTCACCCGAATATAAGGAATAATGATATAATAGATTCCTGTTTATTTCATTTGCAGTAGCCAATTCAGGATTTACAATATAATCTATATCCATAATCGCTCTTATTAACTCATTTTGTGTCGAATACTCCGGATTCCTGACCCTAGCTATGCTTTTTTTACAACCCAGTTTCTTGGCTATAGAACATATAACCATATTGGTTTCATCGCTTTCAGTTACCGCTATAACCAAGTCGTATTCCTCAATATTCAATTCTTTAAGAGTCTCCACGTGCATTCCGCTGCCTCTCACAATCATAACATCGAGATGGTCAGCAATACGTTCTAATACCTCTGGATCAGAATCCATAACAGTTACCAGAGTGTCTCCTCCAGACAATTGACTCGCAAGCTTGCCCCCAAGTTTGCCCGCTCCAACAATTAAAGCTTTCATATTAAATACACTACTCTCCTCCGCATTGGCTTAAGTATTCCAACTATTAGCATTAACATCGATTATAGCACATTTATTATAAAATTAAAGATAAATTTGCTGAAAAGTTAAAATATTTTCCAGTTAAAAATCTTGACTTGCTACTCTTTCGTTTATAATTGCCAAACATAATAAGTAATGTATTTTTTGTAGTTATATATATTATCATTTTAGTATTGCTAACATTATTTATAAAGTTTATTGTAACGGTATTATTTTTTAAAGTACATTTTCTTAAGACACAAAAAGACTCTGAAAGGCATTTTTTGCCTTCCAGAGTCTTTTTGAAATTGATTTATATTAATGAAGAGGTATAGTATGAATTGCTTTTTTTAAATGCCCCCAAATTTTTATCGAGTACCGATCTTTATTAATCAAAAGAACGAATTATACGCAGTATATATCTTTTCAACAATGTACAGTCAGTAGAATCCACAGAACCATCTCTGTTTACATCAGCATTGGAAAGACTTGTCCCTGTAAGAAGAGATTTACGAAGCAGGTGTCTTTTTAATAACTGAAGATCTGTCGAGTCGATGCTTCCGTCACTATTTAAATCCCCCAAGTGCTCATTAGGTGTCGGAGTAGGGTCTATAACCTCAGCATTGAACTTCCACCAGTTTATATTAAACAGATAACCGCTACCTCCTGTAAATTTTAAATAAAGATCATGGCTACCTTCCGCTCCGCTAACATCACAAGCTACAGTAGTCCATGTCTGCCAACCTCCTGTTCCATCAACAGGACAAGTCCCTATTAATGGACCATTAATACTGTCAAGCCTCAGTTCAATACTACCTCCGTCAGTATCGCTGGCAACTCTGGCCTCAAAACTTGATGCCCCACTACCGAAGTCAATGTTTTTGTAAACAACATAGTCGCCATCCTCAATAAATCCTATGTTCTCTCCACCTTCCGAACAGCTCTCAGTCTGGATTCCCAAATGATTATTGTAGTTCTCCGCTTCTATTTTCATAAAGGCCTGTCTCGGAGTCGGTGTGGGTTGGGGGGTCTGATTATCACCGGGTATATCGTTTAACCGGAACCAATCGACATCCATATACCCGGAACTTCCATTAGGGTTAAAATTCATGATGGCATACTGTTCTCCCTGAAATGTCCCATATTGCCAATCAAAGCC
Source organism: Clostridium sp. (assembly GCA_012523755.1). Classification (GTDB taxonomy): domain Bacteria; phylum Bacillota; class Clostridia; order Acetivibrionales; family Acetivibrionaceae; genus Hungateiclostridium. The sequence continues at coordinate 4,149 of JAAYTO010000299.1, forward strand.
CATAGTTATTGATGGTCCGAGTTGTTGCCAATCCCTGTTGTCATCTTTCCAAAAGAACTTTGCCTGCTTATTCATGAAGTTCATTTCTATCCTAAAATATAAGATATTAGAAGTTATATTGTTGACCGTCGCCTTTACAACTTCCTCCTCAGTCATTATTATACGTTTAGGATCCCTAGTAACGGCTATATAACCCCGGGGATCTCCTAGCATTCCCAATCCGCATATATCTCCGGGCTGCATGGCACTGCAGTCAATTTTAATGGTGCCTGTGCTAACCGGACCCTGGCCTTTTTGAGTCAAACTGTTTCTGGCATGCCAGAAATCCTTTGCAGTAGTGGCTTTTAACCTCAATGAAGACCCTGTCAAGGACCATTTTGAATTATCCGGATTATGATTCCACATCCACTGAAGTCCTAAAGAATCGGAGTTGAATTCATCGGAAGCTGCCGGAACTTTTATAGGTTTATTCTGTATCGGTTTGGTATATTTCGACTCAACCTGACCTATAAATCCCGGCCTGCCGAATTTCGGCCAGCCATTCTCCCAGGTAATAGGGCAGATTCTGGTGGGACGGCCGATGGCACCGTCATCCTGGTGAAGATAGCCCCAGTAACTGCCATCGGGCAAATCCACAATACCGCCCTGATGTCCACCTTTTCCGGCAGTGCACAGGGTAATAGTTTCACCATAGGGACCCCATACATTATTTGCCCTAGAACACACCAACCTTTGTGCCGGCACAGCATTAAACAAATAATACCTACCGTTGGCCTTTACAAGATGTGTGCCTTCAATATTTCTATAAGAAAGAATTACCCGTGATGATCCTACTGTGGCACTTAAATTAGAATTCAACTGTACCATGCTTATTTTGTTTTCCCAAGCTCCGCCGTAGGCCAGATAAGCAGTTCCGTCATCATCAATGAACAAGCAGGGATCAAAATAACCGCCCCCAAGAACGTGGTAATTCCACGGACCGGCCACATCCTTAGCATAATAGATGCGGGTTCTTTCACCGTTGGGAGTAACCGCCACATAAAATGTTCCGTCCTTATAAGCTATGGAAGGAGCAAAACAGCCATTTCCGTATTTTGTACCTCCTTCTAGGTCGTACGCTTTATTTCCAGTGAAAGAGGATATACAATGACCGGCAATTTCCCAGTTAACTAAATCTTCCGATTTTAAAATAACCAGCCCCGGCACACCTACAAAGGTAGAGGTGGCCAAGTAGAAGTAATTGCCAACCCTAATCATGCTTGGATCAGGATAATCGGCATATAACGGCGGGTTGTTGAAGGTGCCATCTCCATTGTCAGATTGCCAGCCATAGACAAAAACACTTTGCAAAAATAACAAACATAATACCAATAGAATAGCAAGGGATTTTTTAAAACCATGGCGGTTTTTTAGCCTTCTTCTAAATATCATGTTAAAACCTCCTATAAAATTTCACTGCCCGGCATTTGGTTCTATTAACCCACTGTATATCCACTTTGAATTGTAATGGATTTGCCGGATTGCCTGCTTCAGTATGCGTTGAAATCATCTTTTATTCAGGGAATACAGATATAACACGCAGTATATATCTTTTCAATAGAGTGCAGTCGGTAGAGTCCACACTGCCATCTTTATTTACATCCGCATTTATAAGGCTTGTTCCCGTAAGAAGGCTTTTACGAAGCAAATGCCTTTTTAATAATTGGAGATCTGACGAGTCTATACTTCCGTCACCGTTTATGTCTCCCAAACTCCCATTAGGTGTCGGAGTGGGGTCTATAGTTGCGGCACTGAACTTCCACCAGTTTATATTGAGCAGATAACCGCTGCCACCGGTAAATTTTAAATAGAGATCATGAATTCCGCTTACCCCACTGACCGCGCATTTCGCATCAACCCATTTCTGCCAACCGCCAGTCCCCGCAACCGAACAGGTTCCTACCAAAGGACCGTTTACACTGTCAAGTCTTATCTCGATTTTACCTCCATCGGAATCGCTCGCTACCCTAGCCAGAAATTCTCCTGCTCCGTCGCCAAAATCTATATTGGAATAAACAACATAATCTCCGTTTTCGATATATCCTATGTTCTGTCCGCCTTCATCACAGATTTCGTTTTGTATTCCCGACATGTTATTGAAGTCTTCCGCTTCAATACGCTCAAAAGCTGACCTTGGGGTTGGTGTCGGTGGTGGTGGTGCATTATAATCTGTAAATCCCACCGCTTCTGCCATTTGAAGGAAATTCCATAAGCCCGGTTTCCAAACACCAAAATCATGTCCTCCTCCTGGGATAAGCCAATAGGTATGGTTAATATTATTGGAAGAACAATACTCGTGTACCCTTTGTCCGAATCCCATTAGATTATCATTGGTTCCGCAAGAGATGAAGAGCAGTTTCAATTTCTCTCTGGCTGCAGCTCCTCCATCAGGAAACAGCCTGTTATTGGCATATGTATTCGGAGCCGAAGAAATGGGCCCAATATAGGGGAATTTGTCCAAATTTGTTAAGCCGATATTAAAGGATTGTCCTCCCCCCATTGATAGACCGGCAATTGCCCGGTGTTCACGGTCAGTATAAACGGGATAGCGTGATTCTATATAGGGAATAAGGCAATTGATTAAATCCTTTGTGAAATTTTCGTAACCGTCACCTATCCCAGTTCCCGCTGCATTAGTGTTAGGCGTTACTATTATCAAAGGCTTGATTTTTCCTTCGGCAATTAGATTGTCGGCAATTATGTTGGCTCTGCCTCCCCAATCGGCAAACCAATCTCCTTCACTTCCTCCTATGCCATGCAATAGGTACAAAACGCTATACCTTTTATCGGTCGAGTATCCCGGAGGAAGGTATACTTTTGCCGGCCTCGTACTGTTTGTGGCCGTAGAATGATAACTAATATTAACTACCTGCCCCTTCTGGATACCGCCCCTTACTTGGTCATACCCCGATGGCGGCATACTTGGCAGGGATGCTGCCGATGAAATGTTTACGCTGGTGCTGAAGGATGCTATAAGCACCAAACAGATTACTAACATGCTAAAAAACTTTCTTGACATGTTTTCTCCCCCTTTTTTATTTTTGTTTATTTCAATGGGAATTAGTCCCATTTATATTTGGTTTCACTTTCCCCGCTTTTAGGTTATAAATTCGTGACACAGTACTTTTTTATGTTCAAAATATAGTTCAAAATGTGCTTATAGTGCGAAGTATATATCTTTTTATCAAAGTAAGGTCTGTGGAGTCTACCGTGCCATCTTTGTTTACATCCGCATTTAAAAGGCTTGTTCCTGTGAGCAGTCTTTTACGGAGTATATGCCTTTTTAACAGCTGATGGTCTGTGGAGTCTACACTTCCGTCATCATTTAAATCACCCAAATGCTCTTCGTTGTTTTCGTCACCAGCCGGTGTACCAAAAAACTGTACTTCTGCCACATTACCGTTACTGCCATCTGGCGATAGATAACGGACATAACGGAAGCCGGAGGTATTGTCCACACCTACCGTAGTCAATGTTCCTGCACCGGGTGGAGTGGTAATGGTAAACAGCGTCACAGCATCGCTGAAATCTTCTTTGTTTGCCCCCTGAAAAACACCGCCCACCATACGCTGTTCAAAATTGTTTCGCGGGCAGTACTTAATCTGTGTGATGACATTTCTCACACCTTCGCCGAAGTCCAAACCCAGCCAGCAATCGTTTGCTTTAGGGCCGTCAAAGAACGTGTTCAGATCATTATCGAAAGCCTTGTGGATCGTGTTCCCTGAGTTGTTCCACGAACCGCTTGTGCCAATAACCGTACCCGAAAGTTTTGGGTATTGCAGCATAACTTCCGCACTATTTAAGGTCTCCTCTCCGTTCTTAACCGCACTGACTGCATAATAGTACTTTTCGCCTGCCGCCACAGTGGTGTCGGTATAGCTTGTCAATGTAATATTGGTGGCAATGGTTATATATGGACCGCCGCTATTGACCGAACGCTTAACATTATAGGAGCTTGCACCCTGGGTGGCATTCCATGTCAGTTTGGCCTCCTTGCCGGAAGAATCCAAGACCGCACTCAATCCCGTCGGGAACACGGGAGCAGAAGGTGGAAGTATAGCCCACTGCTGATTGGCTCCATTATGGAAAGCCTTACCCTCAATCTTGCTCGGGTCACTGGTGGATATCTGCAGGTTCGTACCGTCACCGACAAGCACAATTCTGTAGTAACCGTCGTCGGTAGGTCTGATAATAAAACAAGTGCCGTTTCCTGTTCCCCACCATCCGACAGTTCCAAATCCCATCCACCAGTTCCAGTTCCAGCCCCTGCCTGCCGATGAGATTCTGTATTGACCTCCGCCGATGTGTTGAATTTTCCAATGTTGTTCCGCTATTCCCTTGTAGTCGGCCGTTATAATACTGTTGTTGCTGGTTACTTCCTGTAATGTCATGGTGTTGTAACGATTTAAGAATTTATAAGTTCCATCGGGTATTGTTCCTGTTGATATTGGAGAAAGCTCAATCCAATTCAAATTAAATCCACCGGACAAAGCATTGATGCGTAATTTTTGCAAGCCAGCTCCCAGAAATACCTGCCTTGTGGCTGTGGTCCAAGTCTGAAAATCTCCAGTAGAAGGCAATTTCCATGTCCCGGTTTTGTCTTGGTTGCCAAAGCTCACTTGAACATTGCTGTCGCTGATGCCTGCTATACGCAGCGAGAGATTGTAGTATCCGGGATGCCGAACCCGTATGGTATATTCGAGCCATTCTCCATCAGAAATCCAGCCAATATTGTATCCACCGCCTGTGTCTGAAGTTTTCTCAATATCCACCCCTTCATCCGTGCGGTATTGTCCGCCAATATTTTCGGCATCTGTGTCGTAATAGGAGATACCGTTTCCGCCCCAATCGAAGTCTTCAGCTTCGATACGTGTTGTACCCGTCAGGAAGTTGTTAACCCATGTCGTGGTTTCCCGAGCCAATCCGCCATTACCGTGCACACCTCGGGCTACCGGCCAGTTCCCGTAGTCAGGAGTCCATGAAAGACCTGAATTTTCAACCAAATCCGTGAAATATTCCGGCTTTGTAACATCATAGGATACACCGGTGGGTGGAATATATTGGAAGCCAAGCCAGGAGACACCTAATCGTTCCAGTTCGTAAGTAAGCTCAATATCGGCTCCCCCCATTCCGCTTCCCCAGGCACCTCCACAAAACTCGGTCATGAAGCAGGGATACCCGGCTTTTAAAAGTTCCTCCACAGCAATGGTGGTATCCTGCCAGCCCGCGTATCCGTGAAAGGCCACAGCCTCGTTGGCCCACACTGCGTTTTCATTGCCAAACACCGCACTATTGAAAGCACGAATGTCCTTCAATGCCTCGGTGGCTCCTCCCTTGCCACCAAACACCGCATAGGAAAAGAGCAACACCGGCGTCTCAGGTGCATGGGCACGTATAGTCCTGTAAACATCGATTTCCATATCAACCGCCCCGGGCGGATTAGCCGTTGGAGAAGAATAGGGCGGTCCCCATGCGACAGGCTCGTTATGTATTTCATACAATACATGCGTCTCTTTTGCATAACGGGGTGCATAGAAATTCCAGAAATCTTTCGCCCATCTTGCGTTATGATTTCCGTTATTGGCACCGTTGCCTATGGTTATTACCAAGTAAAGCCCAAGTTCCCGCGTCCTTTGCACAATTTTATCAATTTCATCCACCGCATATCCCGGGGCTTTACTTCCGGCAGCAGGATATTTAGGGTCAAAGCACTCCGCGTAGAGATGCACAGCATTGAATCCAAGATCCTTCATTCTCTCAATCTGGTCATAAGGAGCTGCCGACGTCCATTCTGTGGAAGTATATGGTCCCCGCAAAGGCTGCCCATTGTCACCTACAAATGTCGTTCTGGCTGCATTGAGCCGAGGGCGGGCACGCCGAGGACTTGCATATACCTGATTTGAAAAAAGTCCCAGAACGCTTATAACAATCGCAATGATCGATACAAATGCAGTTCTTTTGGTCTTTATGTTTGCTTTCATTATTAAGAACCTCCCTTAATATACTCTCATTTTCTCTATTGATATCCGTTTTTCACAGTATTTAGTTTTAATTTGTATGAGCCTATCCTCCCTGTGAAAACTATATTTCTCTTCCTTCGGTTTTCAACGGTTTAAAAAACATCTATTATCCGAAGTATATATCTTTTTACTAAAGTAAGGTCGGTGGAGTCTACCGTGCCGTCTTTGTTTACATCCGCATTTATAAGGCTTGTTCCTGTAAGAAGGCTCTTACGGAGCAGATGCCTTTTTAACAGCTGAAGATCTGTCGAGTCTATGCTTCCGTCATCATTTAAATCACCCAAATGCTCATCATTATTTCCTTCAACAAAGGTAAACCAATTCAGGTTAAACAGGTAACCGTCACCACCGGTAAATTTTAAGTAAAGATCATGGACTCCCTTTAGCCCACTGACTTCACATGTGGCATCAACCCACTCCTGCCAGTTTCCGGTTCCTTCAACCGCACAAGTCCCTACTAAAGAACCGGTAACACTGTCAATCCTCAGCTCTATATTGCCTCCGCCAGTAGCACTGGCTACTCTCGCCTGAAAGCTTGCGGCACCGGAGCCGAAATCTATATTCTTAAAAACAATACAATCCCCATTCTCAATATACCCAACATCCTCTCCGCCTTCGCTGCAGTCTTCGGTCTGAACTCCCGATTGTCCATTGTAACTCTCCGCCTCAATCCGCACAAAAGCCGACCGCGGTTCGTTGGACGGGGGATTGGCGGAACCGCTTACTCTCAATATTGCTTGTGATTCTCCGATTTTTACACCTTGTGAATTTAATAGGAACAATTTATATGTTCCGGCCTTGTACGGAGCAATAATAGATGTGGCATCCCCTGCTGTTTTGGTCATGGTGACTCCTTCAACAAAGTTTGTTGTTCCGGGAGGTGCAAACCATACAGTGTTCGAAGGATCCCCGCTGCTCCTTATGTTTATAATTGACGCAGCTTCTGCAGCACAGCTTGCCGGAAATACATAATCCGGTGTCGACAGCAAGCCATCGGGTATGATGCCTCTATATTTTTCCTGCACTCCCGAATTCAAGCATACATTATACTGCCGCAAGGGCCATACATTGTCCGGAACCTCAACGGGGGGATCAATTCTGCTGTTTGGAGGGTTTTTCCCCATTTTGTTTACCGTTGCATAAGTCCTTAGAATTGTCAGATTGTGTTTTGCCCCAAAATCTTCACAATTGATGGTGTATTTTACCCCTGGATCAATATCCAGCACATTATCGTTTTCAATTATATATGCAGTACCCTCGTCGTTATGCAAACCGTAAGTGGGACCGTATGTTGCCGGCGGAATACCCTTTACATAATTCTCATTGATATTTGTTCCCGGCATCTGACCTATAGTATATATTGCCCCGCTGTCATGAAGCCTAGACAAGGTATCAATAACCCTGTTATAACTGATTGTGTTGTTCTTGCACGTAGTGGAGTCGGTGAAATTGCACCATCCCCAGCCCAAATGTATACCGTTGTAAGCTGTTCTTTGAACATGATTATGGGTTATTTCAAGACCGTCTACAAAGTATGCCGTTATGGCGGCACATCCGCCAAACCCCGGAATCATGCTTATGTCGTACAACACGTTATTTGAAATAGTATTATTCTTACAAACGCCTTCAACTCCAGCAGGATATTTTGCACGGTTTCCACCATCTCCTATGTAAACATGCTGGGGATGACCTACCGTTATGCCGCTTGATGTAATATCGTTAATATAGTTGCCGATGATCTTGGAGTTTATAACATCGTTTACCATGGAAATCCCGTCGGCACCGCTATGCTTCACTACGTTTTCGATAAAATCAATGGAATCACAATTCCTTAGATTAATCATTCCAGGCAATGTATCAACAAGATCATATTTGGTGTTGTGCCAATTATCGTTATAAAAAGCTATAAAGCCTTGTGAAGCCTGGCATGTTGATTTTCCCCGGGAACCTCCGACCTCAACAAGATTATAATCGGTATTTGCAAAGGTAATGCCCTGGAAGGTTATATTCTTAACCTTGTTTGAAGTTGATGTTCCTTCAATCTCAATGAGTTTTTCAACCACCGGTGCCCAAACATCGGCAGTGTTCATATTCTCTCCGGGACGGGCATAGTAATAAAGGGTTTTTTCAGTTTTGTCAAAATAGAATTGACCCGGAGAGTTCAAGAATTCAAAGGCATTATAAATTGTATGGGTACCAGAAGTAGTAAAAGCCGCACCCCACCCGGGGGTCTGGGCTATTGAGCCGTAAGGCTGTTGCAGAAGAAGCACCCTGTAACCGTTGGCTGTAATTACGTCCCGGGTGCAAACAATATTCTCATTCCATGTAGTACCGTTTACTATCTCAAGATCGTCCTTGTTACGGGTAATTTCCGGTACGTCCGACAGATTATACCGAACCCCGTCACTCTTGCTGCCACCGGTCCATGCCCAAGGGGCTTGTCCGGCAGTAACAGAATAAGTTCCGTGCCCTCCCCTGGCAGTTACCCTCTTACTGGTCATCAAAGCCCTTTTATCATTTACATACAGGTTTCGTAGTTTAGTCGAACGGTTTAACCTCGCCTTGTATATACTGCCGCTATGCAACGTCCAATTCGTAACTTTTGTTGCACCGTTTAGTACAGGCGTTTCGCCGGGATAAGCCTTGTAATAAATCCTGTATCCGTTCGTTCCCGAATCCTTGGGGCCAAACGTGATTGTTTCGGTAATACTATAGGTTCCGCCCCTAAGATACACATAGATATCTCCTGTCATATTGCTATTGATGGTTCGCACCACATCCCGAGCCTTGGTGATTGTCTTAAAGGGTGCATTTATAGTGCCTGGATTGCTGTCGCTTCCATTGGGTGACACATAATAGGTCACCGGTTCCGCCCCATTTACTGTATGTATGGATAATAAGCTGGTTGAGAAGATAGCAGATACCATAAACAGTAAAGCTATCAGCCCCGTTATATACCTTTTAATCGCAATTCCAGTTAACATAATTTCACTCCCAAACTTATTTATTTTCAACCTTCAGGAAAAACGGATATAACACGAAGTATATATCTTTTCAATAAAGTACAGTCGGTAGAATCCACACTTCCATCCCTGTTTACATCTGCATTTAAAAGGTTTGTCCCTGTAAGAAGGCTCTTACGAAGCAAATGTCTTTTTAACATCTGAAGGTCTGACGAGTCTATACTTCCATCACCGTTTACGTCTCCTAAATATTCATTATTTGTTGTTGGTGTTGGCGTTGGGGTTGGTGTTGGATCCGGTTCGGCTGAACTGAACCTCCACCAGTCTATATTAAACAGATAACCGCTGCCGCCCTTGAATACAAAGTACAAATCGTGTACTCCATTGGCACCAGAGATCTGACAGGATTTCGTAGTCCAAGTCTGCCATCCGCCGGTTTCTGTAACAGCACATGTTCCCACCAGCTTTCCCGTTGGGCTGCCAAGACGAATTTCTATGTTTCCGCCGTTGGTTGCCGATGCTACTCTCGCCTCAAAAGATGCCGCACCGGAACCGAAGTTCACTCCCTTTACCTTTATGTAATCCCCATTTTCAATAAAGCCTACATTCATTCCGCCTTCACTACATTCTTCCGTCTCTATCCCTGAGCTCCAGCAAATGGTTTCAGCTTCATTTCTTATATATGGATTCAAAGTGCCTATCTGTTCAGGTCCTTCTTTAGTCATATTAATCTTGGGAATTGTTCCATCGGGATTATATTTAAACTGTTCCACACATACGGAACGGTGGAAACCTCCTCCTCCCGGTAAAGCTGCGTTGTGGTAAAAGAAGTAGGAGTTACCTTTATAATCAATTACCCCAGGATGATTGGTAAAGCTGCCTCCCTGAGTAGGCATTACAACGCCGCGATAGGTCCACGGCCCGGTAGGACTCGTGCTTGTTGAATATCCAATATGTTCGGATATCGGACCTGCTGCAAACACCATATAATATAAATTATTTCGCTTGTAAAACCATGGCCCTTCCTCATAAGTAGTCGGTCTGTCGTCTTTACTACGCACTCCGAAGCCTGATGTGGTAAGAGGTACTTTGACAATACCCCCGGAATACGAAATCATGTCCGGATTTAACTTCACATAGAAAAGATCAGGGTTTCCCCAATACATGTAAGCCTGTCCATCATCATCAATAAACACGGTAGGGTCAATATCCCCCCAACCCCGGTCTATCAAGGGCTTGCCCAGGGCATCGACAAACGGACCTGTGGGACTGTCCGATACCGCAACACCTATCGCCTCTCCGCCGCTTTTCTTTGCCAAGGGAACGTAGAAATAAAATTTTCCGTTTCTTTCCACGCATTGCCCTGCCCATGCCTTACCGCTTGACCAACTGAAGTCAGTGTAGGACAGCACACATCCATGATCAGTCCAATTTACCATGTCTGTTGAAGAGTAGCATCTCCAGTCATTCATGGTAAAGAAGTTGTCTATCAGAACGTCCTCGTCATGGGTTGTATACAGGTAGCATCTTCCATCATACACCATCGGAGCAGGATCGGCAGTATAAATTGTTTGTACAATTGGATTGTCCGCAAAACATGATGAAATTTCAAAAGTCATGATCAAAAGGAGCGACAACAGCATTAAAATAATCTTTCTCATTCTTCAATACCTCCACCTTAAATTGGACTTAATTATCAAAAGAAGATATTTTCCTCAATATATATCTTTTTAACAATGTGACGTCTGTAGAGTCCACACTTTTGTCTTTGTTTACATCTGCATTTAAAAGACCTGTTCCTTCAAGCAGCTTTTTGTTGAGTACATGCCTTTTTAACAATTGGAGGTCTGTGGAGTCTATACTTCCATCACCGTTTACATCACCCAAATGCCCAGTAATATTTCCCTCTTCAAAGATAAACCAGTTCACATTAAACAAATAACCTTCGCCACCCGTGAATACTAAATACAGGTCATGGATTCCACTAAGGTCTGTAACCTCGCATGTTGCATAATCCCATTCCTGCCAACCTCCAGTGCCGGTAACCGAACAGGTACCCACCAAAGAACCGTTGATACTACCCAGCCTAAGCTCAATATTACCTCCGTCTGTGGCACTGGCTACTCTGACCTTAAAACTTGCCGCTCCGGCACCGAAATCAATAGCCTTGTAAACGACATAATCACCGTTTTCAATATACCCTACATCTTTCCCGCCTTCGCTGCAGTCCTCAGTCTGTATTCCCGATTGAGAGTTGTAGTTTTCCGCTTCGATTTGTGTAAATGCCGATCTCGGAACAGGAGTAGGTTCCGGTATCCCTCCAGTTGCCTCAATAGTCACACTGTCAGATGCCAATCCGTTCGAGTTAGCTGTTATCGTGATAGTCCCACTGTGTTTGGTCGCTTGGACAATCACAAGGCACTTGCCGCTAAAAGCCTTCCTGCTGCTTGCCTTGTAAGGTTCCACGCTTGCAGGATTTCCATTGTCGACTCCGACAATCACTCCCGGTCCGGATATGGAGAAGTTCACAGTATTGCTTGCCGTCGGAACAAGAACATTGTTACTGTCCACAATATCGGTTTCAATAAATATTAAATCCTTGCCGTCGGCCGCAATAGATGTCCGATCCGGTTTTAACTGAACCTTTGCAGGATTTCCAGCAGTAACGACCTCGTCATAAACTACTGTACCACCTTTTACGGCTTTGGCACGGAGCGTACCTGGAACCCAAGGAACATTCCACGAAACGTGGCCGTTATATCCCATACTCTTTACCCCAAGGGAAGTACCGTTTAAAAACAGCTCCACCGTATCGCAGTTGCTATAAGCCCAAACTTCTACGGTAGTACCGCTCGACCAGTTCCAATGGGGCAGGATATGCACCATCGGCTTGTCACTCCATTTGCTCTGATAGAAGTAATAGATGTCTTTGGGAAATCCACATGTGTCAACGATACCGAAATACGAGCTTTTTGAAGGCCACTTGTAGGGCGTCGGTTCACCGATATAGTCAAACCCGGTCCAAACAAATTCGCCGAACATGTAATTCCGCCTGTTGATCTCGTAATATGACGATTCCGCACTGTTACCCCAGGCAACTACACTGTTGTCATAAGAAGAGCATTGGTTGTCTTTGTCGGTTAGTATGTTTTCATTGGTCGGAGTTTTATAGACACCACGGCTTCTTACCGCCGAGCTTGTTTCACTGCCGAACATTATCCATTCGGGATGTTCCTTGTGTCCTCCATCATACATAAAGGGAAAATAGTTATATCCGACCAAATCAAGAACACTGGCAACCTTTTTATAAGTTTCCTCCCCCATATTCAGAGCAAAACACCCCCACGTTACCGGACGGGTGGGATCAATCTCCTTCACCCAATTTTTTAGCCTAGTGGCAGTTTCAACGGAAGCCGAGGGAATCTCGTTACCTATGCTCCACATGATAACCGAAGGATGGTTGCGGTCTCTTTTAACCATATCCTGAAGGTCTGTTTTTGCCCAATCTTTAAAATACAGATGATAGTCATTGGCGGTCTTACCGGTTTCCCAGCAATCAAAAGCTTCATCCATAACCATCAAGCCTAATCTGTCGCATATTTCCAATACCTGAGGATCCGGAGGGTTATGTGCGGTGCGTATAGCGTTGCATCCCATGTCTTTCATAATCTCAAGCTGTCTTTCAATGGCACGGTAGTTAACCGCCGCCCCCAAAGCACCCAAGTCATGATGAAGGCATACTCCTTTCATTTTCATATTAACACCGTTTAAAGAAAAACCGGTTGTGCTGCTAAAGTTGAAATAACGAAATCCCATGGTTGACTTATAAGTATCCACCACATTTCCATCGACAACCACCTGAGTTTCAACCATATAAAGATATGGGGAATCGGGAGACCATAAATGGGGATTGGATACCGTGAGGTTCCGGCTAAATGTATTGTCACCGCCAGACGATATATTTACTGCAGACGATATATCGGATGCAACCTGATTACCTTTTGCATCCATAATCGTAGTTTTCAGCGAAACCGGCTTTGCCGAACTGCTCCGGTTTACCACTTTCGTGCTGATATTGGCCGTAGCTGAATCTCTGCTTACGGTAGGTGTTGTAATAAACATTCCGCAATAATCCACATGGACTGGGTCTAAAACTGTCAGCCAGACGTTGCGATAAATACCGCTTCCCGAATACCATCGGCTTGTAGGTTGGTTGTTGTTGAGTCTGACTGCAATTACGTTGCTGCCACCCACGTTGAGGTATGGAGTCAAGTCATATTGAAAGGAGCTATAACCATACGGACGGCTCCCCAGCAATGTACCGTTTATCCACACCTGGCTGTTCATATATGCTCCATCGAATACTATGAAAACTTTCTTACCGGAATAATCCGAGGGTATTGTAAAGGTTTTTCTGTACCATCCGATTCCTCCATCAAGATATCCCCCTCCATCACCTGCAGGGGACCATTGATTAAAGGAATTAAAAATGCTCCAATCGTGAGGCAGGGTGACATCCGACCAATTGCTGTCATTATAGCCTATGCTGTGACCATTGTTTGCATCCCCTTTGTTAAACTTCCAGCCTTCGTTAAAGCTTTGACCTCTCAATCCGTTGTAAATATCCGTTCCTTTCAATTCCACGTAAGCAGCCATTACCGGGTATTGCAATTTAGGGATGCTAATCATAATTAATGACAATACCAAGAGCATGCTTAGAATTGCTTTTTTTTTCATACAATCTCCTCCTCAAAATAAATTATTTATAGATAAATTAAATAATTGTATTGATTTAGCTACAGCTTTCTTAGGGACACCGCTAAAAAATTCTAAAATAGTGTTAAGCACGAAACATCTTAGGATTAACTGAGTTTTCTATTCTTATATATAAAAAAGTTACCTAACTGCCCCTTATATTACTTTTACGAAAATACCTATCTTTTTAAGTTGGGAATTTTATAAAACACAGGGGGAAGACACAGGGGGACGGTTCTTCTGAAACACAGGGGGACGGTTCTTCTGTGTCAAAGATGTTTTATGGGTATATTAAATAAATGTGAAGAAAAGTGTTCCAGAAACTTAAGTTTTGTAAGTATAGAGCCTGTAAATACTCCCTAGGGGCAAACAAAACTCACTTCGTGAGAATGGATACTCTCCCCTTTCATGTTATATTAACAGTCCGCCTAAAACTTGCTTCACGATGTTTCTTCCACACTTTTCTTCACATAAATATATGCACCCCAATTAAAGCGGAAATTGTAAAAAATATATCCAACTACCCATAGAACAGTTATAATAAATCTATTGATAAAAGCCGTTCTCTCTGACACAGACTATGTAATCAGTCTTTTCGCAGAGAATAAAAATAGAGCAATTAAATTATTTCAACAATTCAACGCCCTGGAAAACAAGAATAAGTGCCTTGAATATGAAAGAACCAAAAAAACATATAATGATTAAGCTGCTCAAATAATAATTGTACAAGGAAGTAGAGTAAAAGAACCACACCAAATCTAAAAGCTCGAACCTGATAAAATAAAGTTGTTGAAAATTTAAAATGCATAGGTCTTTTGATAAGACAAATAAAAAAGCTGGCGGGCTCAAACTTTTCTGAAATCCGTTGAGTATGACACACAAGAACCGTCCCCCTCTTAGAGTATAATTATAGTTGGCAAGACAAGTAAATCGGGTAGGAGGTAAATAATTATTTTATTTACCGACCTCCCACACCACCGTACGTACGGTTCACGTATACGGCGGTTTCATAGTTTACACTCTAACTTCAAGGTA
>JAAYTO010000300.1 GCA_012523755.1 Clostridium sp.
ATTTAAGTCTCCATATCTGCAAAGTGATGGCTCTTCATTGCCATATGCCCGTAAGACTTTATTTTGTTCAATACTTATATCTTCAGCTTGTTCGACAACTCTTTCCAATACGGGTATAGCATGCATCTCGTCTAGTTCTGTTATTGAAGCAGGTATAGGTGCATATACAGAATCATATACAGATTTATGTACAGATTCATCTGCGGAGTCATCAATACCCTTTATAAATTCCAGATCAATATCTGTAGTATTTGAAGCTTCTGCCCAACAAGGAATAAAAACGACTTGAATAACCATACATAAAATAATAGAAAATAATGCGAATTTTTTAGAAGTTCTATTCTTGTTCATTATATTTTGCCCCCCATAAAAGATAATATTTAACAAAATCCATTGAAATATTAACATAAATATACTGGCTTGTAAATATTTTTCTACATAAATTTATTATTCCAAAAGAAATATATTCAACATATATTTTTTTTATATTATTAATTCCTTTTACAGGATTTCTAACTCTGTTAACCGATTTTCATAATTTATATCATGTAATTTTCCCTGAACAATCTACTCAACATATTTTAATCCTACTGTCAATAATTGAGTTGTTTTTTCCCATATCTTCGACACTTTCTCCATAATAATAAAAAAGCTCTTAAAACAACATCCCCGAGTTTCAAGGATTATTGTTCTAAGAGCTCGTCATTTCATTAAATACCCTCTACAAACTATTTTTCAATTACAATATCAATTCTCCTGTTTTTCTGCCTGTTTTCTTCCGTATCATTCGGTGCAATCGGTCTAAACTCACCATTTCCTGTGGCCGTAAGCTTTGTGGGATCCACCCCACTTTCCGCTATCAGGAAAAGCACTACATTGGTAGCCCTCTTGGTTGATAGCTCCCAATTGGTCGGAAACAGCAGTGTGTTTATCGGAAGATTATCCGTATGTCCCTGTATAACTGCTCCATTATCCAGTTCTTTTAAAAGCTCCCCGATTTTTTGCAGAGCCTCTTTTCCAGAGTCCTTTATATCGGCTTTACCGAGATCGAACAGTATAACAGAGTCAATCCTCAACGTCAGATGTGTCTTTTCATCAATTACCTTTACATAATCGTCCAATTCCATGTCGCTAGCCAGTTTTTCAACCCGTTCAATAAACTCTTCCAACTTCTCAGCCTGTCCACCTTTGCCTCTCAAATCAGTCCCGTCTTCACTGCTTTTACCCCTGTTAAATGCCTCGTCACCATCTTCCAGTATATCCCCCGAATTGATACTCTCAGTTATGCTATATACCTCAGTGCCCTCTTTATAGTCATACATTCCTTCACTATTGTTACTCATAAATGCAGCTCTCAGCGAAACGGCAACCTGCTCAAATTTCTGCTTATCAACGGTAGCCATTGAAAAAAGCAATACAAAAAATGTTAACAGCAACGTAACCATGTCACTATATGTAGTCATCCACTCAGGTGCACCTTCAGATACTTCTTCCTGTTCAATATCTTTTTTTGATCTCATGGTAAATACACCTCACTATACAGCAGCATCTCTAACTTTTTCACTATTCTCGGCTCTTCCACCGTCTTCCGTACTTTTGCCGGATTGCATTTCATATTCCAGCTTCTGTTTTGGAGAAAGGAAGGTCTTGAGCTTATGCTCCAATATCCTCGGGTTTTCCCCCGCCTGTATGGATAGAACACCTTCAATAATCATTTTTTTCTCCGTTATCTCCTCTTTACTCTTTAAAGCCAACTTGTTGGCAATCGGGTTGCATATAAAATTTGCCAGAACACTTCCATAAAATGTTGTTACCAATGCCACCGCCATTGCCGGCCCTATTGCTGAGGGATCATCCAATGCTTCAAGAAGCTGTATCAAACCTATAAGGGTTCCTATCATCCCCCATGCCGGGAACTGTGCCCCCAGTGTCTTAAATATTCCTGCTCCCTTGTCATGCCTTGCTTTCATATTTTCCAGCTCTAGATCCATAGAATCAACTATTACTTCCGGCTCTACACCATCAACAACGAGCTGAAGGGACTGTTTTAAAAAGTCGTCATGTATATTTTCCTGATCTGCCTCAAGGGAAAGTAATCCTTCCCTTCTTGCTTTAATAGAAAGCTCAATAAGCATCTTTATGGTGTCCTGGGGTCTTGATTCTTTTCCCACCAAAACCTTTACGGCAACTTTCATAATTTTTGCAAACTCACCGATTTTATAGGCAACTAGTGTTGAGCAGATTCCTCCACCCAAGACAATAATTACTGAAGCAACGTCCCAGAAGGACCAGATATCTCCTCCATACACTATAGAGCCTATTATACATATAACTCCGGCAACAATACCTATTAAAGTAGCTAGATCCATAAATCTCGCCTTCTATCCTTTTAATATTTAACCTGCTATAAGTATATCGGAATTATCATGTGAAAAATTTAGGAATTTTTTTAGCTTATTTTACTATTGCAATAATTCATGGATTAAAAAAGACCCGATTGTGGAAATATTTCCTTGATTAATGTTTTGTATCGCCACATAATCTGGGCTTACTTACATATAATAACACTAATAATTTAAATAAATATTAAAATTGTTCTTAGAATGGTAAATTATACTTTATTTATTGAGCAATTTATTATATAATATTATCAAGATAAATTTTCCTTTTCAAGAATCATAATCATTAGTTAAACAATATTATAATAGTAAGAAAGTTGTTTGATGTTCTTATTTTCAATGATTTATTTACAAGCCTGAGTAAAATTGTAGTATAAAAAGATAAAAACTAATTATAATCAATGGGAGGATTTAATATGAAAAAAGCGAGAATTCTTACCTTGTATTTTCTTATCTACTCATTTTTGCTTAATGTGATGTTCGTAACAACTACCTTTCATAGCATTGCATCAATTAGCACTAATGTAAAAGTGTATATTGACGGTGAGCTGATGGAATTTGGTCTAGAGGCAAACGATCCGGGTCCGTACATTAAGGAAGGAAGAACACTTATTCCTTTTAGGAGGATATTTGAGGCTCTGGATATGAATGTCTCATGGGACGACAAGGAACGTATGGTTACCGCAACAGGCAACGATATAGAGATGAAGCTTTATATCGGCAAAACAATTGCCTATGTAAATAGCGTGGAAAAGACTCTTGATGTTCCCGCTGAAATAGCCGATGGCAGGACTTTTGTTCCTTTAAGGTTCGTATCTGAAAACTGCGGTGCCGAAGTCAAATGGGATGACAGCAGTAAATCGGTTTTTATTACATTGCCAAAAGAAATTGCATTGCCGGATGAGGATGTCCCTGGTGCCCCCGGTACAATTGATAAACCAGTTATAGAGGAAAAGAAGCTTGGGGAAAAAGTTATATATAACGGAATGACCTTTTCCTTTGATTCAGTAGAACTTTTGGATACGCCGGACGTTCGTGAGAAAAAATTACGAATAAAAGGTACAACCAATGTTAAGGATTCTACTCTTTGGCTCGAAGTATATGATAAATACCATGCTTTTGTATCAGTACGAGCCTTTGCACAGTCTTTCCACTCTGATGCTTATGGTTTCCTTGCAACCCTATATGTTTCAAGCTCATTTACCCCCAGTTACATGTACGTATATGCCGATGACGATACCGGAAGACGCATCAAGATTGCAGAATATGAATTTTAGTGCTTTACTCAATGAGTTGCTATATTTGATTGATTTTATCACAGTAAAATAAACAGTATAATAATCCGCCAATTTCATGAATAAACAGTTATAGAAATAAATAATAAAAAGTTAGGGAGGGTATGTATAATGAAAAAAAGATTTTGCAGAAAACCTTTGGCAATCTTGACAGCTTTCGTTATCATTTTTAGTTTGGTTTTATTGACAGATAACGGTCTTATCACTGAAAACATAGTTTTTGCTACCGGTAATTTAGAGGATAAAAACGTTACCGTTGATTTCGACGGACACACAAAAATATTCAATAAAGAAGAAAAGAGAGATGATGAAGGTAATGTATATATAGAATATGTAGAATATACGGAAGGTTCGGATCAAAAAGCTAAACTTTTTGATATAACAAAAGCATCTTTTACTCAGGAAGGCACCATAACTGTCGGTTATGAATCAATTGAAAAAGAGGCAATTCTTTTGATCGACTCATGTTACAAATCGACAAAAATTCCCGATGATACTATTGGCATATTCGAAAAATGTCTGTTTTCTTTTAACGATTTAACCATTCAAGGTAATGACACAACAATAGAGGGTGATGTATTTGCACTAAATGATCTTATAGTAAAATCAAGCCGTGATCAAGTTCATCTGGGTGAGGACGCAAATATCGAATACACTGAATTCAAACACGAAAAAAACGGACCTGTACAAAATGCTCAAGCATTTTTTGAGGATGCTGATAGAAGTGGCAAAGTGCAGCAAGTATCTGATGATAAAAGAGATGAAGTTAATGAATATATTAGAAAAAGCGAGGATAGAAATAACCCCAGTGGATATATCGAGCTTTTCAGATACATTCAACAAAAAGCGGCCGATCCTCCCCAAAGAGACAAAGCTCAGTTTTTGTTTGATGAATCAACGGCAGAACGTCATTTTGGAAGCGGGAATGTAACCAACTACGATGAGAATACGATAATAAAAAGATTTGATCCAACCGCATATAATGGCTCAAATGAATATACAAAAAATTATTATAGTTATGAAATTACTGATTCAGACTTTATACTAAGACACAGTATGTATTTTGACGGAAATCTTAAAATAAGTGTTCCAAACATTAAACAAGAGTTGCTTCCCGGCACAGAAGTTATTTTCATATATGCAGAAGGAGATATAATTTTTCAGGGTAATAATTCGGAATTAACCGTTTTCGATACGTTGGTTCTAATGTCAAGGCATGGCAATATAACCTTCCAGCCGGGTCAAACCGATTTAACTTCCATAGTCTTTGCACCTGAGGGTAATGTAACCATTCAAGGAAACGGTGTCGAGTTTAACGGTTGCTTTGCCGGAAAAAATGTTTATTCTGAAGCATCAGGCTCCACCTTTATCGGTCCTTCCGATGATACTACAGAAAAAATAATAGGTGAGCTTAACCCGACAAAAGGCTTTGAAAACGTAGTATCTGCTATTAACTACTTACCCGAATCCTTTGACAAAAACACAAAAGTGGGGGTTATTAAATATTCCGATTGTGCAGATATAAATGACAATAACGTACGGGATGACTGGACTCTCTATGACATGAATCCTGAAAACGGAAACGGGAAGAATGACCTTAAAGAATATATCAGTAGATTAACTGCCGATACAGACACAGAAAGAAGCAATCTTGGAGATGCAATGAGAAGAGCTCTTGGTGTATTTCAAAGTGATTTATCCGATACCGACTCAGAAAAGTTCTTGATTATCTTTACCGGTATGGATCCTAATGCATACAGTGCAACTGAGTATGACTACGTGACTGATGTTAACATAGATATTACTAAAGATTCTGATGATATAAGGGATGAGGGTTCGCAGCTTTTTAGATCCGGAAACGGTTATGTTGAAGAAATGATTAGTGCAATAAACGAATACAACAATTTGAATGATGCAAATATTCATATTATTTTTGTTGATTTATCCCTTTTCCGTCAGGATTCAAACCTCAATGATGATGGTACCCCGAAGAAAATAATACCTCAACTCGTTGATTTGGCAGGTGATATGGGTATTAATATTGAACCTGGGGAAACGCAAGCAACAGCCCCCAACAGTAATGTATACTATAGACCTACAAAAGAAGAAGTGGAAAATTCCGCTTCGGAGAACTTTATTATAAATAAAATTGCGGAATACACAAACGGATTCGACACAAGACTGGCAGTAAAAGACCTTGAGATTAATTCTGCTGAATTTAAACTTGAACTTCCCAAAACTCTCCAACCGGTTAATCTGCTTATAGAGGATATTGATGGTAACGAACTTGATAGAATTAATCTTTCCACTATTACCTCAACGGGTAATTCATACATTGTAGAACATATAATCGCTGCCAATATTTCAGAGTTCGCCCGGCTGAAAACCAGTGATGAAGGTAAAACTTACACATTAGACGCAGGAAAAATAACTGTGGATCTATACGTCAACAATGCTGACGGAAGCTTCAGCAGCACAGACCTGAAGATTGAGCAGGAAGTTAGTTCTGCCGGTCCTACAATAACATACGAGTTTATAGATGGCAAGGGCAATACCTATAGTTATGATCTAGACTTCGACAACATAATATTTAATGTAATTTACGAAAAAGATATCAACTAAAATTTATTGAATGAAAAAATAAATTATATCCCTTAAGGTTACAAGGAGAGTTTCACTGGTATCATAACCGGAAAACTCTCCTTTATTATTTAATGGCACCAAAGTCTATTATCTTATGTAAACCAATTGCAAAGCTATAAATCCCGTCTTTAACAGTTAGTGAAACTAAAATTTGTAATTTTCATTTATTAATTTAAGTTTACTAAATATCCGTAATTTAAATTTAACATTAAAAATATTCTTCCCATGGTAAATAATACTTTATTTTTTGTCCTATTTATTATATAATCCCGTCTTTGACACTTGCGAAGAATAAAAAGTTTGAAACCCGTTGAGATCACTGGCTTTCAAGCTTTTTTGTTTAATAAAAAAATGGCACAATGTCATTTGCATTTAGTGATTTTAAAAATTTTTTTCATTTGC
>JAAYTO010000021.1 GCA_012523755.1 Clostridium sp.
ACACGCCATATCTTAGTAATCCCGGGGGCATTTCTTAAAAAATGATTTTCTTGCCTGAATATTAAATGCTGAAATGGCATTTTAAAAAACTCTCTTGTGAGAGTATTGGCAGGAGATGGGTTCATGCTTTTACCGTGTATTATCAAGTATCAAGTGTTGACTACGTAAGTTTAGGCTATTATTCTCAGAGTGGTATGGTTAGAAGTTCTTCCGCAGCCGATACTGTTGAATTGTCAGAATATACTCCCGTGCAATCGGATATAAATCTTACACTAATAGAGAATAAAATCATTTCAGGAGAGATTATTATTCTCGACGGTGTTGCATCAGCTGGAGGAATATCTGTAACAGTTAAAGCAGAATGCGGTTCTGACAGAGTAACAAAAACTGTGACCATTCCCGAAGGAGGCAATGTCGCAGATTATGAACTGAGGGTACCGCCTAATATTTCAGGGAAAGGGTATCTTATTAGTTATCAGACATCGAACAAGGATTATCTCGGTACCGCATATTATAACAAAGATGGTTCTGTGAGATATAATACATTAGCTACGCTTGTTGATGTCAGTTCCGGGGATAAGGAAGATATCAACATAAACCTGATTTCAAAGAAAAAAATAACCGGAACAATATCTCTTCCAAAGGGTACAGCACCCGAAAACGGTGTTGAGGTTACATTATATGTAGTTAGCGGCTCCGATAAAAGCAATGAAACGGTGACGATACCAGAGGGAGCTTCGTCAGTGGAATACATCCTGTACATTCCTGAAGGGACAGGTTATAAAGTGTACTATACTACTACCAATGAAGCGTATTTTTCAACCGGCTATTATAATAAAAACGGTACGGTAAAAGATACTAAAGCGGCTACCCTCATTGATGCTGTCTCGGAGGATGCGGAAAACATAAATATTGAACTTATTGCCAACCGCGTTATTTCTGGAACGGTATCATTGCCTGAGGAAAATGCAAAAGAAGATATAAATATTGAAGTTATTGTAGCACTAAATAGCAGTAAAATAAAAAGTATCACCATCGTAATACCTGAGGGTAAATCAAAGGCTTCTTATTCCATGTATGTACCGACGGGCTCAGGTTATAATGTTTCATATAAGACAAAAAACGACTCTTATGTTGAACAGGGTTACTATAAAGAAGGTTCTACGGTTAGGTATTTAAGCTCTGCAAGTTTGATATCCGTAGAAGATGCAGATATTAATAACATAAACCTCACACTTATTGAAAAAAGGATCATAAGTGGGGTTTTATCTATGCCTTCCGGGAAAGCACCCAGTGAAGGTATAAAGCTTTGAAATTACTGCCTCTAACGGTTCGCAACAGGCTAAAACCATCGTTACAATCGAAGAAGGTAAAGACACCGTTCCTTATACAATTAATGTCCCAGCGGACGAAGGATACATAATCAAGTGCAAGCTGCTTACGCTTCAGGCTATTTATATGAATGAACAGTATTACAGTAGCGGCGGTACGGTATATAATGTTAATTCTGCTTCAACCGTCAGCACAATCAGCGGAAATCAACCGAATGTTAACATAATGCTCCTTGAGAAAAGAACCGTAAGTGGAACATTGTCTTTGCCACCAGGGCTTGTTGCACCTGAAGGCGGTCTGCTTTTCAGCCATGAGACCGATGGAAGAATAACTTATGTTGAATTTAAGGAAGGAGAGCGTTCTGCACCCTTTACTATTTACTACAACCCGGGGAGATCCTACCTCTACTACGAATGCTACGAAAATGACATATTTGTATCTCCCGGTTATTACAGCAAGGGCGGTACTGTTTTAGACAAAAGCGGTGCTGATCTTATTGATGTTACGGAAGGAAACCAAGTAGGTATAAATTTGGAGTTGTTATTAAAGAAAACCATTACAGGAAAAGTTGTTTTGCCGGGAGGCGTTGCACCTGCGGGAGGCTATACTGTGACGGTAAAAGCCTCAGGAAGTAAAGGAAAGGCAGAACAGACCGTCAGAATTAATCCGGGAAAAAAAGAAGCGGACTATATCCTGTTTGTTAATCCCGGAGATAAATACAGTGTATGGTATGAGTCTGACAAGGAGTATAATTTTGTAAGTCCCATGTATTATAATTCCGACGGAATGGTGAGGGATCAGAGCAATGCATCGCTCCTTGACTTAAGGACGGAAAGTAAGACCGATATAGACTTAACTCTCACAGAAATGCGTTCCGTTAGCGGTAATATAGTTCTTCCGTCCGGGGTTGCCCCTGAGACAGGAATTGATCTGGAAGTTGTTGTTACCAACGGAAGGGACATAACAAAAATTCCTGTTACTATTCCAGGAGGCAAGAGTTTTGCAGACTATATTGCCTATGTTCCGGCGGGAAAAGATTACAAGGTCAGATATGAAGTGGATTTAAAGAGCAGTTATGCTACCAGCGGCTATTATGGAGTGAGTGGTACAACCCTGAATGCAAGTTCTGCCGGATTATTGGATCTGACTTTGGAAAATAAAAATGAGATCAACATGACCCTGATACCTAAAAGATCAATAAGCGGTACAGTGTCGTTACCTTTGGGGATGACTATTGACAGTGATACTAAAGTGACGGTTTATGCAGGGAACAGCTATTCAACTTCAGTTACGATTCCTGCAAAACAAACCTCTGTTGACTACACAGTCATGGTTCCGCCCAACAGTGAGGGTTCAGGTTATAAGGTATATTATAAGCTTGCCTCCGATAAAATGTTTATTTCGCCGGGATACTATAGCAGCAGTGGAATGACAGCGTTTGAGGATAGTGCAGAGCTTGTGGATGTGAGCAGTTCGGACAGTATAGCAGACCTGGTATTGATACCTAAAAGCAGTATAAGTGGTACGGTAAATCTTCCTGCAGGAGAAATTGCTCCTAGGGGTGGATTAAAGGTAACCGTTACTTCATCCAACTCTAAAAACAAGGGGTCTGCTGTTGTCACTCACGGTAAAAGCATGAACCCATCTCCTGCCAATACTCTCACAAGAGAGTTTTTTAAAATGCCATTTCAGCATTTAATATTCAGGCAAGAAAATCATTTTTTAAGAAATGCCCCCGGGATTACTAAGATATGGCGTGTG
>JAAYTO010000301.1 GCA_012523755.1 Clostridium sp.
TGCAAGTAAAAATCTACTAAAGCTGGCTATATAGCTGGTAATTATTCGAGGATGGAACATTCTTTTGAGCTTGGGTAAACTTGTCTCAATAGAGATATTGACCAAGAAGCCATCTGCCTCTATAGGCGGTGGTAGTTCACTAGTGTAAGCTCACGGGTTGAAACTGTGTTTTTTTACTTAGTAGGGAAATTATGACTAAAAGATTTGTCAAAAAGGGGAGATTTTTGTGAAGAAAAAAATACTGGCGATTGTAATATCATTACTGCTGATTTTTACTATTTCTGCTTGCAATAGAAACAATAACGGTTCTAATTCCGATGGAAACGTTGATTTGAATAGCAAGGTACAATATCCCATAACCTTGAAGGATTCATACGGAAGAGAGGTGACTTTGGATAAGGAGCCAAAAAGAGTAATTTCTGTTGCCCCTAATGTAACCGAGGTCATTTTTGCCCTAGACAAACAGGACAAATTGGTGGGACGTACAGATTTTTGCGATTATCCAGAGGCAGCATCCGATATTGAATCAATAGGGAACATTGATCAGCCCAGCATTGAAAAAATTGTTGAATTAAAGCCGGATTTAGTTATTGCTTCTTCGATTTTTCAGAAGGAAGTATTGGAAAAACTTGAGGAAGTGAACGTTAAGGTAGCTGTTTTGCGTGGCGAAGAGAGCTTTGAAGGTGCCTATGATGTAATCGGAAAGATAGGGATTTTGCTAAATTCCAAAGACGAGGCGAGAAAAATAATAACTGATATGAAGGAAAAGGTCGAACTTGTAAAAAATAGCATAGAGGAATTGGATAAACCAAGTGTATACTATGTTATAGGCTATGGTGAGTTTGGGGACTATACTGCCGGCAGGGACACCTTTGTTGCCCATATTATCGAAATGGCCGGTGGAATCAATGTGGCTGACGATGTGGAGGGCTGGAAGTATAATATTGAAAGCCTTTTGGAGAAGGATCCCGACATGCTCATATGCTCGAAGTACTTCGATTCAAAGCAGGGCATTATGAACACCGAAGGATATAAAGAGCTTACAGCTGTAAAAAACGGAAGGGTTTTTGAAATTGATAACAATATGTTGGAAAGGCAGGGGCCAAGGCTTGCCGACGGATTGGTTGATATGGCAAAAATAATCCATCCTGAAGCATTTGGTGAAACGGAGAGGTAATATGTCCTTTGTTGATAAAAAGAAGAAATATAGGCTTTTCTTTATAGGCGGTGTATTGCTTTTGCTGTTTTTAATAGTGGCTTCAGCAACTGTTGGAGCTGCCCATATTTCTCTGATGGATGCTTTCAAGATAATGATTAAAAAGATACCCTTCGTTGGGAATTTTTTAGGGGAATGGAAGACCAGCGAAACCCATGAGCTTATCGTTCTTAATATAAGGCTTCCCCGGGTTTTGGCTGCTGCAGTTATCGGAATAGGTCTTTCCGTTGTTGGAGCCGCATATCAGGGCATGTTTGTAAATCCCATGGCCGATCCTTATGTCTTGGGGGTATCGTCGGGAGCCGCACTGGGGGCTGCTATTGCCGTTGTTCTGGGTGCTGAACGGTTAGTGGGGGGATTCGGTCTGGTGACGAGTTCCGCTTTTGTTTTTGCATTGCTTACGGTGTTTATTGTTTTTAGTATAGCGAGAACTGGAACCCGAATTTCTAATACCCATCTTCTTTTGGCGGGTGTGGCGGTGAGCTTTTTTTCTACATCTTTAATATCCGTCATCATGGTTTTAAATAGAGACAGGATTGCAAAAATAACGTACTGGATGATGGGAAGTGTAGCATACATTACTTGGAAACAGGTTCTGATATTGATTCCTGTCGTTATCCTAGGTGCATTGGTGATTTGTTTTTTTGCACGGGATTTGAACATAATAGTTGCTGGAGAAGAAGGGGCAAAAAGCCTTGGGGTCGAGGTTGAAACAGTCAAAAAAATACTGCTGGTGGTATGCTCTATTGTTGTTGCGGCATGTGTTTCCGTGAGTGGAGTTATTGGCTTTGTAGGTCTTATAATTCCGCATACAATCCGGTTGATTGCGGGCTCGGATAACAGAGTCGTGCTGCCGTTTTCCGCTGTGGGAGGCGGAATATTTCTGATTTTATGCGACACTATTGCCAGAATGCCGACATCGGAGCTCCCGGTTGGGGTGTTGACATCTATGTTCGGTGCACCATATTTTATCTCAATTTTATTGAGAAACAAGAGGAAGGTGGTTTGATTTGGAACAGCAAAGTGAAACATATCCAATAAGGGTTCAAAACATAAATGTGTCCTTTGGAAGTGTTACGGCATTGAAGGATATATCTTTGCATATGGAAAGAGGTAGGTTCTACGGTATTTTAGGACCAAATGGCTCCGGAAAGACCACTCTTTTAAAAAGTATTGCTAAAAATCTAAAACCCCGAAGGGGTGCAGTTTTTGTTAACGGTGTGGATATAGGTAAAATGAAGGCAAAGGAGCTTTCAAAGGAGCTTGCCTACATGCATCAGAACACTGATACCCAATGTGATTACTCGGTTACGGATGTAGTGCTTATGGGTAGAAATCCGTATTTAGGAAGGTTTCAAACCGAAGGTTCTATAGACAGGGAAATAGCAAAGAAAGCTATGAAAGCTACAAATGTTTGGCAGTTCAAGGACAGGAGAATTAATGAAATAAGCGGAGGAGAAAGACAGAGAGCATTTATAGCAAGGGCTCTGGTGCAGGATACGGACATAGTTTTATTGGACGAGCCTGTTTCTCATCTTGACCTGCATCACCAGATTGAGATTTTGGATATTGCCCGGAAAATGACACAAAAACAAAGGACGGTTGTTGCGGTTTTGCATGATCTTAACCTTGCATCCACCTATTGCGACCATTTGATTTTACTAAAGGGAGGAACTATCATTGCCCAGGGAGAGCCGGAAAGGGTTCTTACAGAGGAGATTATTGAAAAGGTATATGGCATAAAGCCGTATATTGTTAGAGGGGTAAATAATAACAGACCCTACATAATTCCATTTAAAAAGTAGGTTCTAAGGAATATTTGTGAAGATATTGGAAAATTGGGGTATAAATAATAGAAATGTATGCAACAATTAACAATAAGGCAAACTGATTCAAATTCTGTCCCTCAGGGGACTATTTTTTTTATACATGGATTTTTATATATTCACTGTGGATTTTTCTTTACTCTTGTTCCGGGAAATACTATGAAGGGCAAAAGGAAGGTTAATTAAAAGATGGGAAAATAAGCTGTTTAAATGCTTGACATTGTGGTATTATAATTTATATCTATGTTTTGGATTTTGTATAAAAATATAATATTGGAGGTTGTCGAGAATGAGTGAGAACAAGACCCAAAAAAATCTAATGGCTGCGTTTGCAGGGGAGTCCCAGGCAAACAGAAAATATGTAGCTTATGCCCAAAAGGCTGAAAAAGAAGGAAAGAACAATATTGCAAAACTATTCAGGGTTACTGCTGATGCAGAAACAATTCATGCCCTTAAGGAGCTTGAACTGGCAGGTAAAATTGGCTCCATCGAGGAAAATTTGAAGGATGCCATAGCGGGAGAAACATACGAGTATGAAGAGATGTATAAAGAATTTTTGAAGGTAGCTGAAGAAGAAGGAAATAAAGCGGCAGCTCTGGCTTTTAAATTTGCAATGAAGGCCGAAGAGGTTCATGCAAAATTGTATAAGGAAGCATTGGAAAATATAGATTCAACAGAAGAAGTCACCTATTACCTATGTCCCGTATGCGGCAATATAGAAAAGTCTATTCCGGATAAGTGTTTTATTTGCGGAGTGCCGGGAAGCAAATTCGTTAAATACTAAGGGTTTATGCCATAAAAGACGGCTTTAAGGAAAACAAATGGTGCTTATACTGCGGTATAGGTACCATTTTGCATATGTCCGTTATTGGTTTTTTTCATACTTGCCGGAGCATTTTTTGTTTTAGCCGGAATTTTCGGAACTAAAATGATAGATGATTATGGCAACAAACAACCTCCTTATGTATCTGTAATTGTGGGAGTTTCTACGATGATTATGGGATTTATAGTATTATGCTTGATGTAATTTGCATAATATGTTTTTGAAATTCAAATTAGTATGCAATATAATGAGTTGCTGCTATGGTGTTTTATTTTGCAGGAATATGCTGTATAATGCCATTATACGAGATAAAAAACATTCAGGATTAATAGATACGGGAGATTGAGGAAAATGGGCGTAATCAAGTATAATAAGCTTGTGAGAGACAGAATTCCGGAGATAATTGAAAAGAGCGGCAAGAAGGCAATTGTTGAAGAGCTTGGAAATCAAGAATATAAGAAATATCTGGATATCAAGCTGGAGGAAGAACTGCAGGAATATCTTGCAGGAGACAGTGTGGATGAATTAGCAGACTTGGTGGAAGTTGTTTATGCCATATTGAAATGTAAAGGCGTTGATATTGATGATTTTGAAAGCATAAGGAAAAGAAAGACCGAAGAGCGGGGAGCTTTTGAAAAGAGGTTTCTGCTTAAGGAAGTTGTCGAAGGATAGGAGTGGTCGGCATGAAAGAAGAGGTAAGATATACTTCCAGCTTGGGAAGTGTCGCTGAAGATTTATTTATGGAAGTTTTCTGTGATGTTTTCGGACCGGAAAAAACACAATATCTTTCCGTACAGCATCCTTTTGTAGATATATACGGTAACAGGAGATTTATTGATTTTGCTCTTGAAAGTGACAGCTTTAAAATTGCAATAGAAATCGATGGAGAAAAATTTCACAATCCCAATAAAGTTTCCAGAAATAAATATTATGATGACCTTTTAAAACAGAACAGCTTGGTGTATTACAATTGGAAAGTTTACAGATGGGTATATAACCAATTGAAGAATCAAAAGGAAAAGGTAAAGGACGAGTTATTGACCTTCATCGGTGAAATGCCCCAATTCAGCATGCTGGAGGATTACCTGCCGAAACAGAAGGGAAAGATAATTGAACTAAAAGATCACCAGCAATCTGCAATTGAAAACCTTCAGAAAATGAGGGGCGGGGGAGAAAGCATCGCACTTTTGTATCATGCAACAGGTACGGGAAAAACCGTTACTGCAGTCAGCGATGCGAAAGACTTTGGTGAAAGAACTCTATTTCTGGCCCATACCCGTGAGCTTGTGTCCCAGGCAAAGAGAACCTTTGAAGATATTTGGCTCGATAAAAAAAGTGGTATATATGTGGCAGAACAAAAGGATGACAGTTCTTACATAGTATGTGCAAGCATACAAAGCATTGTGCAGAATCTTGACCAGTTCAAACCCGACGATTTTGGCTACATCATTATTGATGAATGCCATCACAGTACTGCAGATACGTACAGGAAGATCCTAGGATATTTCAACCCGAAATTTACTCTTGGACTAACGGCAACTCCAGAGAGGACTGACGGAGAGAACTTACTGGAGCTGTTTAAGAATGTTGCCCATAAACTCGACCTGAAAACAGCTGTTGAAATTGGCGAACTGACTCCAATTCGGTGTATACGTGTCAAAACTAATGTAGATCTTTCCGATGTAAGAATCAACGGTATTAAATATTATTCTCAGGATCTTGAAAGCAAGCTGTTTGTTCCCGAAAGAAACAAAATTATTGTAGATACATACCTTCAATATGTGAAAAACAAGAAGACCGTTGTATTTTGTGCTTCAGTAAAGCATGCGGAGGAAATCGCAGGGCTTTTCAGAGATAGCGGTGTAAAATGCGAAGCTGTCTCGGGAACATTGAATAAAAATAAACGAGAAAGTGTATTGGAAAACTATGAATACGGAGATATAAACGTGCTGTGTGCCTGTGACCTTCTGAATGAAGGATGGGACAGCCCGAAGACAGAAGTGCTTTTCATGGCAAGACCGACAATGTCAAAGACCCTTTATATGCAGCAATTGGGCAGGGGAATGAGAAAATGCGAAGGCAAGAAATACCTTATGGTATTCGACTTTATTGATAATGCCAATTTGTTCAATATGCCCTATTCCATTCACAGACTGTTGAATTTGAAAGAATACCGTCCCGGGCAACTGGTGCTCGCACCGAAGAAACAGATGGAATTTGAAAGGGATCTATGGGCGAAAGGAGAAAAGCCTGAGGTATGCTTGGATTTCCCTGTGGATGTAACGGATTATGAACTGATCGACTTATTCAATTGGCAGGAAGAAGTCAAGGATATGATATCCCAGCTTGAGTTTGTCAGAATGGTGGATGTTCAAAGTGAGACTGTTGAAAGGTATATCAGGGATGGAAAGATAAAGCCCGATTTGGAGGTCCCGGTTGGCGATAAACGCAGTTTTAAATATTTCAGGGAAGAAACGGTTAGAAAATATGCTTCCGAATTAGGGTGGGAGTTGATCACCCCTGCCAATATGAAGGACAAGTTTATGGACATGGTAAGGGTCATGGATATGAGTTTTTCCTACAAACCTGTTCTTCTCAAGGCTATGTTTGAACATGTCGATGATAAAGGAAGGGTTAGAGTTGAGGATATTGTAAATTACTTTATAGAGTTTTACAGTGACTGGAAAGATAAGGGACTGGTGGTGGAAAAGAAAAATAGCATATTTTGCAAGGAAGGCTATACAAGGAAAGAAGTTGAGAGAA
>JAAYTO010000302.1 GCA_012523755.1 Clostridium sp.
AAATATTCATATCACGTCACCTCATTTGATGGTATTTTCAACTAATCAATATACAGGAAAGACGTGATTATGGGAAGGGGTTTTTTAACTTCTTCCCATATTTTTTTGAAAAATTGCATACTTTAATTTTACTCTAAGAAAATAAAGCCCTATAAGGCTTTCAGCAATTTTTTAATTATCTAAGTGTCAAAGAACCGGAAGAAATACAAAGAAGATTTCAAAATACTATTTGCAATGCAAAAAAGGGGTAAGGCAGATTTATTGATGATAATAGTTAGTTAAATTTTATTGTACATATTGACAAAACTTGATTTGACACATACAATATATCACATCAAGTATTTTCGATGTGAGGTGAAAATAATGGAAGCTACATATGAAGAGCAGGCAAAGGTGTTTAAAGCCTTCTGTGATGAAAAACGCTTACGGATACTTGAATTACTTCGAAGCGGTGAAAAATGCGCATGCATTTTGGTAGAGCAGTTAGATATGGCACAGTCCACATTATCATACCATATGAAGATATTATGCGAATCTGGCGTTGTTGATAGCAGGCAGGACGGAAAATGGACACATTATAAGATTAGTGAAAAAGGGAGCGGTTTTGCGTTAGAACTTCTTAAAACAATAACAATGCAAAACACTACTATTGAAACAAATGACTGTTGTTAGATTAACGCCATCAGGAAGATGGCTTTTTATAACAAGAACATATCGAAAAATCTTGATGTGTCTAGATAAAAGTGAGGTGTACGGCTAATGCAAGTAATAAGAGGTGTCTGGGATTTTATACAAATGCAAATTCTGGGTATGAAATGGCTTAATGATTTAATTGGTAGTGGTTTAACAGCTTTAGGATTAGATACATCTAATCGTTGGATTGGAAGTATTCAATTTTTTGTCTATGATGTAATAAAGATTACCCTGTTGTTATGTTTTCTGATTTATATTATTAGCTACATTCAGAGTTATTTTCCGCCGGAACGTAGTAAAAAGATACTAGGGCGTTTTCATGGTATTGGAGCGAATGTGGCAGCTGCTCTGCTGGGAACGGTGACACCATTTTGTTCCTGTTCATCAATACCGCTTTTTATAGGTTTTACATCTGCAGGTCTACCTTTGGGGGTAACCTTTTCATTCCTTATTTCTTCTCCTATGGTGGATCTTGGTTCTCTTGTTTTATTAATGAGTATTTTTGGTGAAAAAGTCGCTGTTATCTATGTTGTGGTAGGACTTATCATAGCTGTCATTGGCGGTACGCTTATTGAAAAGCTTCACATGGAGAAGCATGTTGAAAGCTTTATTCTTACTGCTGGTAGCATAGATATAGAATCCCCCGACTTAACAAGAAAAGACCGGCTTGTTTATGCCAAAGAGCAAATGCTCTCAACCTTTAAAAAGGTATTACCGTATATCTTAATAGGAGTTGGTATCGGCGCGATTATTCATAACTGGATTCCTGAAGGATGGGTGTCAACTGTACTTGGAAGCAATAATCCCTTTGGAGTAATATTAGCGACATTAATCGGTGTTCCGATGTATGCTGATATTTTCGGTACTATTCCCATTGCAGAAGCATTATTTGCTAAAGGTGCACAACTTGGAGTTATACTTTCATTTATGATGGCTGTAACCACACTTTCATTGCCTTCTATAATTATGTTGCGCAAAGCAGTTAAACCAAAGCTTCTGGCGCTTTTTGTTGCAATTTGTACAATCGGAATTATAATTGTCGGTTATTTATTTAATGCTTTTCAGGCGTTGATAGTTTAGGAGGAAATAAAGTATGGCAAAGAATATGAAGGAGAGATTTACTATGGCATTGTTTAGTAAGAAAAATAAAAAAGAGGAAACTACATCTTATTGCTGCGGAGGAAATTGTGATCCGAAAAGCATGGCAAAAGCAGAAACCGCTAAATCCGAAAGTGCAGGAGTAAAGGTATTGGGAAGCGGATGTGCCAAGTGTAATCAACTTAAAGAGGCAACAAAAGCAGCTTTGGAACAACTTGGAATGGACACTGCCATTGATCATGTAACTGACTTTTCACAGATTGCAGCGTATGGAGTGATGACTACCCCTGCTCTTGTCATTGATGGAAAGGTTGTATCCTATGGCAAAGTGCTTAAAACTGATGAGGTCGTAAAAATCCTAAAGGACTTTTTGTCACATGGATAACTAACTGGTTGATAAAATCCTTTACCATGTTCGGTATTGTATGGCTGTTTTTCTATGAGATATTTAAAGCGTTTATCCCAGCTGAACTGACAAAGGATTATCTTGCAGGAGCAATTCTTCTTGAAGCTGCTCCGTGTACAGAGATGGTATTTGTATTAAGCCATTTGACAAAAGGAAATGCAGCTTATACTGTGGTGCAAGTGACAACAAATGATCTTGTATCCATTACACATTGTAGGTGTGCTTGTTAAAGTACCAGTTATGTTGATTCTGGTTAAGATAGCAAATAAAACTATTCGCTGGTTTCCAGTGAAAAACTGAAAAGGAGGTATGGACAATGAGCAATAAACCTAAGGTCGCCTTTATATGTGTCCATAATTCATGCCGAAGCCAAATAGCTGAGGCACTTGGTAAACATTATGGGTCTGACGTATTTGATAGCTACTCTGCTGGCACAGAAACAAAACCCCAAATCAATCAAGATGCTGTTCGCCTAATGAAAGAACTTTATGATATAGATATGGAGAAAACTCAACATTCAAAGTTGCTTGATGAAATCCCTCCAGTAGATATCGTTGTTACTATGGGGTGCAATGTGGAATGCCCTTACCTTCCATGCAAACATAGAGAAGATTGGGGACTAGATGATCCCACAGGTAAGAGTGATGAGGAATTTAAAAATGTAATTTCAATAATAGAAGCAAAAATAAAAGAATTAAGAGGTAAATTAAAATAAAAATAACGCCAATTACAAATCTATTAGTTGGCGTTATAATGTTATTGTTGATATGTTTTCACGGATGCCCTTAAAACTCTAAAACAGAGGGCAGCTAAAGAACTTGGTTATTCAACAATGGTAATGCTTATTATTAGACATGTATAGGGATATAATGCGATAATGGCATATATAGAAAATCATATATATAATGATAATAAAAACAGTAATAAAACAAAAGTTATACCAATTCGGAGGAGGATTTGATATGAGTGTATGCACGTTTATAGCAGCAAATTGCCCTATGGATGAGGTAAGACCGTCAAAAAAATATCCGTTATAGGAAAGGACCAGATAAGAAAAACCTTTATCCGAATGAAAATATAAAGACGGTTTGCTATATAAGTAATCTACCTAAAAATCCAATGTTGAGATTTGCAAATATACCTAGCCTACTATATGGTGCACAGATTGTCGGATGGATAAATGCATCATCTGATAATATTGATGATGAAAGGAGGTTGTTTGATGGATTGTTTAAGAAGTATGAATAATGCATTGGAGTATATTGAAGAGCACTTAACAGAGGAAATTGATTATAGTGAAGTATCTAAAATCGCATATTGTTCAGAGTATCATTTCAAGCGGATGTTTTCTTTTTTAGCAGGCATAAGT
>JAAYTO010000303.1 GCA_012523755.1 Clostridium sp.
ATCTACTCCTATCAATGTTTTTTTTCGTCAATTAACATTATACAGGATGATTTATGTATATGGGAGATATCTTCGGATATCTCCTAATT
Source organism: Clostridium sp. (assembly GCA_012523755.1). Classification (GTDB taxonomy): domain Bacteria; phylum Bacillota; class Clostridia; order Acetivibrionales; family Acetivibrionaceae; genus Hungateiclostridium. The sequence continues at coordinate 90 of JAAYTO010000303.1, forward strand.
ATTTACTTGTCTTGCCAACTATAATTATACTCTAAGAATTATGTTTGATTTATTTGAATTTGCAAAAACCCTGCTAAACAAAAACTGCAAAATTTCAAATTCCTTGCTTTTTGGTCATTCCACTTTGTAAAATCCCACTAATAAAAATGTCTATGTGCTCCGCCAAAGCCCATAGACCATCATATTTTATCGAGGAGTATTACATAAATTACCTTATATCTATAACATAAAAATCCAATAATTATTTTTCTTCCTCTGCCGGCAAATTAGCTTCTTCCTCTTCTGCCACATTACTTGCTTCTTCCTCTTCTGCTACATTACTTGCTTCGTCCTCTTCTGCTACATTTTTGTCTGCTTGGTCATCCTCAGATCCTGCTTCAATGTTTTGGGAATCCCGGCAATTCTGTACATCTTCAATAAGTCTCTTGCATGGCATTTCCTGTTTTGCACCGCACCTTGAGCAAAAGGCAACATCAGTTTCAAGCTCCGCACCACATGACGGACATATTTTGATGTTTTTCAATTGAAGAATCTGGCGTTCCATTTTCTTGATGTTCTCCTTAATATTTAAAACCCTTTCACAGAGATCTTTAAAATTCGCTGGCACCTCTTCTCCCTTTTCAAAGGAATCATATACTGTTTTTCCTATTTGTGTATAGATTTTTGAAATCTTATCTTTTTCTGCTCCGATATTTATATTGAGCTTTGTAATTTCTACTAAATCACTGGATTTTTTCACAGCAACTTTAGCTGTGCTGGCAACTTTCTTTGTAACATCCTTTATAAAATCCATAGTTTATTTCCCCCCTTTACCCAAAAAATTTATCATACTATATATAATACACCATTTTTAAAAATATGCAATAGTTTTTATGAATTTTTTTAATTAATCAATTAATATTATTAATGCACAGATTAATAAAAAGAAGAAATATATAAACAATTTATACAGCATTGGTTAGCTTATGTTTAGTACCTCCCCGGTCTTTGTGTTTATGTAAACCAACCAATAGCCAAAGGCACCATATTGGGGAACACTTCCCTCAACCTGTGCCCATCTACAAATGTTCCCAAAGGGTTTTTCATCCACCCAGTACACCCCGGGGACTCCGCATACTATATATGACAGGTCTCGGACATCGTCTTCATAAGTTCCCACAATCAAATGCCTGTGTTTAAAATGTGCCATAAGTACCATTGGATTAAAGAGTATTGGAACCTTTATATCCTTTTGATAAAGTATATTATTCAAGTGAACCGGACTGGATACCTTCCACCATCTGTATTCCTTTCTTCCTCCCTTGAACGGATTGCACTTTTCAAAGTATCTGTCAAAGCTCTCCGCCAATTCTTTAATACCCGGTTTATAACCGACAGTTTCAGACTTCATTTCATTCTGTACCGTGTTATTGATGAAACGGTTTTCACCCTCTATTTTCCTGTCTTCCTTGCTTTGCTCCTGCTTATTCTTGTCTGAATGTTCCCCGGTATTGTCGTCTTTATTTTTTACCCCATTATTTTCTTTTTCCGGCTTTAAAACATTCGATTGTTCATTATCCTGCGATATTCTGCCAACATTCTCATTTTCCCCCTCATTACCGCTGTAGTCAAGGCTTTCTTCTCTCTGGTCATCCTCTGAAAAGGTTTCTATATATTTGCTCTCTATAACGCTCTCATATTTACTTATGATCTCTTCATCTGCAATGACTTTATTCTCCTTTGCAATGTTTTTTTCTTCATTTGCAGTTTTCTCACTATCGAATTTTCTTAAAGATTCCTCTTTAGAAGCCCGCCGGTTGTTGAGAAACCTCTTCATTTTTTGTCGCCACTCAATCTTTCCGTCCCTATATGAAGCCAAAGGACACATCACATTTCCAAAACGCTCATCATAGCTTTCGACCAAAACAGCCACAATATTGAAGTCTTCAATAGTTAAGCCTGAGGACCCCACGTTGAAAGGATTAAATCTCCAATTGAGCTCACCCCTTCCCTTTGCTAATGGGACTAAGCCTGCACAAACTGCTGTCAGTTCGGAATCATCAGCCTTAATCATATACAGTTTGTAATTGGTCTTAATGTCTTCTTTAAGATTCGATACCTGGCAAGATAATTTCCCCTTGCCATCCCTAACCTCGATTTTTACATATCCCGATGAATCTCCACCTTCTTTAAACCTTGAATCTTCTTGGTCAAAAATCAAAAACGACCTGAGATATTTGAATTTGTTATCCATTTTTTACCCCCACCTTTATAAAATTGGTTATGGCTAGATCACACAGATACAGTCCTATAATCCCTTCGGATTTAATTCCTTAAAACAATCATATTTTTAAGTGCATACTTATATATATGTTGTTTAATAAAAAAATAAACCGTTTTAACTTTTTGAAAGTAAAAACGGTTTATCCGATATTTTAAAGATATTCTTCATTTGAATGCATAGGTTATACCTATATACTATTTATGCGGATGCATATTAAGTGGAAAAAAGCATGGAATAAGATAAGTTTCCTGAATAATCTTCTTCACATACATCATTTAAAAAATGCATTTGAGAGCTCTGCAAATTGCGTGATTGACAAAGCTTCCCCTCTTACATTCTCGTTAATCTCCAAGCTATGCAATATTTCTTTAATCTCTTCCTTCGTCTTTTGAAAACCTCCAAAGTTGTACAAAGCATTTACTAGTGTTTTCCTTCTCTGCCCAAAAGAAGCCTTTACTGTCCTAAAGAACAGCTCCTTATCCAGAAGTTTTACTGGAGGCGTTTCATTTCTTTTCAGCTTGATAACGGTAGAATCCACATCAGGTTGTGGAACAAAGCAATGGGGAGATACATCAAAGGCTATTTCAGGCTTTGAATAATACTGCACGGCAACCGATAAAGAACCATAATCCTTTCCTCCCGGTTGTGCCGCCATTCTACGAGCTACCTCCTTTTGCACCATAAATACCATAAGACTTATATTGTCGTCCTCCTCTAAAAGCTTCATGATAATTGGAGTAGTAATATAGTAGGGCAGGTTTGCAACCACCTTTAACCTATCGGTTTGGACTCCTTTTTGAAGTTCTTTGATGTCAGCATCCATTATATCCATATTAATAATTTGGATATTCTGAAACTCCTCAAGGTTTTCTTTTAGTGCAGGAATAAGTCTCTTGTCAATTTCTACAGCTATTACCTTTTTCGCCCGCTTAGCCAGTTCAACCGTCATACTGCCAACGCCCGGTCCGATTTCAATTACAGTATCATTATCAGCTAATTCTGCCGTATCAACTATTTTTTTAACAACCTTTTCATCGGTAAGAAAATTTTGTCCTAAGGATTTTGTCAGCTTTATATTGTGTTTCTGAATAAGTCTTCTTGTGCTTTCTGCCATAATTCCAACTCCAAAAAAGATTTTCCCGCAAAAACCGAGACTACTAAAACAGCCGGGACGGTTAATCCCGGCTCTATTACAGTCCCTTTAACAATTTTCGTTCCAATATGTACGGATAATCAATCGTAAAGAATATAAACTTTTACTTTTTTGACTCCCCATCGTTTAACCGCAGTGCTATCGTCCATGTAGAGGTCAATAATATCGCCCTTTACCGCACTTCCGATATCCGCGGCAATTGCATATCCGTAATCGGGGACATTCCCTATACCTTCGACATACAACCTTGTTCCTAGAGGAATAACCTTAGGATCCACTGCAACAACACCCTTTTTCACCCGCATGCCTGTATAGGTGATTCCAAACTCCGGGTGATCTGGTGTCTTTCCGGTATCCTCATAACTTGCCGTATAGGCTGTAGCTCTCATTTCCATAACCTTTTTATACCTGAAATTTTCTCCCCTCGAGGTAGTATAGATGGGAATCGTGCCATGCTCTACAACCTTGTCTTCGGGATTAACCACAACCTTGTGATCGACCAGCAATCTTTTAACTTCTTTGCCGTCTTGATATTCAACCATGTAGGTCTTCTCTCTCACTCCATCCTTTCCTTCATTAACTATTCTGTATTGCCCCATGTCCATACTGTTGTTGTCTTTTTTGACAACCTCGCAAGGAATAACTTCATTCTGACTCACAAGCTTTCTTGTTACCCTGACAACTTTCAACCTCATGCCCTTCACAATTCTGTCATCGGGGTTCGCCCCTTGAATCTTGTCAGAATGCGAAAGGTTAATCGGTTCGCCTTGAAGAGCCTCCTTCACAGTTTCCTTTGAAGTCATCAATTCAATTTCCTGCCCATCGGCAGAAACGTAAACAGGTACTGCACTTTTTATATTTATGATGTTATTTTTTTTGCTTTGCAGTTTTGTGTCAATCGGAACACTAACATAATCGTACTTGCCTAGTCTTATCCCATTTTGCTTTAAAACTTCTTTTACAGTGGATTTCATTGTTCTGACAACAATCTGATTTCCATCAAGGTTTATAACCACTTCCTTTTGAAAGTAGGAAACGGTTCCAAGCATCAAAACAATAACGGCCGCAGTGATTACAACTGCCACCATTTTCAATGAAATACACTTTTTAATTTCTTTTACAAGCGATAACACTTTCAATCCTCCTGTTCAAACATTAAGGGACCATAGGTATTTTATTCTATATGCTTCTCTTTGTCAAATTCCCTTGTTTTGCGGATAGCATATTATATGAGTGAAGAAAAGCTATGCACGGACTTTGTTACTATTGAAGCACTAGGGGTATTCCCTTTAACATAATATAATTATCGTCTTTATTTAAAAAAACTATACCCTAATTTACTTTATAAAATGTATAATTGGGTCATTTCACTTCGTGAAATCCCACTAAAAAAGAGTCAAGGAAATGTTCCCTGACTCTTTTTTATTAATACATATATCTGCCGCACATATTGGGATTACACGGGTATGGACTTGCCATTTGTTGGGTTTTGCAAGGGTCGGCACCATGGCAATTACTCATATATGGGCTAGGTGCCATCCCTTGACCCATGGCTGCATACTCGGGCTGCATAAAAGGGCACTGCATACTTACCAATAAAGGACAGCACACAATCTGTGGCACCATCTGAGGTTGCTGTATTTGCGGCGGTTGAACCTGTGGTTGCTGCATAATTGGCATTGGCCCCAATTGAGGCATCTGATCCGGCATCGGCACAGCTCCCATCTGAGGCATAGGTTGAGCCTCAAGCATCTGACCCATTTGGGGCATTTGAGGCATTTGCTCCATTTGAGGTATCTGCTCCATCCTACTGGCACCTGTTATGTCAGGTGATGTCTCCTCAGGTTCTTTATTATATTTCTTCTCCATAATAAATATACCTCCGGTCCATATTCTACTTAAACTCAATATCATTATATGTACCGAAGGTAAATTGGTGATAATAAGGTTATGTCAATTTTATTTGATTCTAAAAAGCCTTTTTGCATTATTCGTTGTGATTTCAGCTATCTTTTCGAGTTCAATTCCTCTTATAGCAGAAATTTTTTGTGCAACCAACCTTACATAGCTTGAGTCATTTCTTTTTCCCCTACGGGGTTCCGGAGTCAAATACGGGGAATCCGTCTCAATCATAAGCCTGTCCAAGGGGACATATTCCACAACCTCTACAAGCTTTTTTGCATTCTTGAAGGTTAACGCCCCACCTACAGAGATATAAAAGTTATTATCCAAAACCTCCTTGAGCATTTCAACACTTCCGGAATAACAATGAAAAACCCCGCCCGTGTCCTTTGCCTGTTCAGACTTTATTATATCCATAGTGTCCTTATGGGCGTCTCTGTCATGAACTATTATGGGTAAATCCAATTCCTTTGCAAGGGTTATCTGTTTGGCAAAATGAAGCTTTTGCAGTTCTCTGGGCGAATACTCATAATAGTAGTCCAGACCGATTTCTCCAATTGCAACAATTTTATCGTCCTTTGCAAAGTCTCTAAGGGCTACATAAGTATTATCATTTATTTCATTGGCACAATGGGGATGCACACCTACCGCACCATAAACAAAATCAAATTCCTGGGTCAAAGAAACAGTATCTATGGATGAAGCAATATTGGAAGAAGCATTTAATATATATGTAACGCCACTTTCATAAGCCTTCATTATTGTTTCAAACCTGTCATTTTCAAACTTTTTATCATCATAATGTGCATGGGAATCAAAAAACATATACGTCCCTCCCTCTTTTATGTCGGAACTTATTATCTGACCTTAGTTCCACTGTTTATTTCTCTGTCGATGGTTGCAAGCACCAAATCTTTATCGTCGGAGGCAGCGAGAATCATTCCCTGGGACTCTATACCCCTCAGTTTGACAGGTTTTAAGTTTGCAACAAGCACAACGTATTTACCGACAATGCTCTCAGGAGCGTAGTTCTTTGCGATTCCCGAAACCACCTGGCGTATTTCATCTCCCAATTCAAGCTTTAGCTTTAACAGCTTGTCAGCACCCTCAACCTTTTCGGCTTCAAGAACCTTCGCAACCCTGAGGTCAATTTTTGCAAAATCTTCTATCGTAATATACCCGTCTTTTTTATCATTACCTGTATCATTGCCTTTATCACTCTTTGAAACATCCTTTTCCTTATCTGCCTTTGCAGTAATCTTTTCAAGCTCTTCCATCTCTTTTTGTATGTCTATTCTCGGGAATATTACATCCCCTTTGCGAACCTGCGAGCCTTCAGGATAACCTCCCCACTTTTTGGCACTTTCCCACTCGGTAGCCTTTTTATCCGAAATACCCAGCTGATGCCATATCTTTTCGGGGGTTTCCGGCATAAAGGGCTGTATGAGTATGGAAATAATCCGGAGGCTTTCCGCAAGATTATACAAAACCTCTGCAAGCCTTTCTCTGCTATTTTCATCCTTTGCCAACTTCCAGGGCATGGTTTCATCAATGTACTTATTGGTTCTGGAAACAGTCTTCCATATGTCTGCCAATGCAGTACTGAACTGCAGTTTATCCATCAGCTCCTCAACTTTTGACGGTGTTTCCATCACAATCTTTTTGAGGTCCTCGTCAAAATCTCCCGGCTGCCTTTTTGGGGGAATACTTCCCTCAAAATATTTGTCAATCATGGTAACGGTCCTACTCACAAGGTTGCCAAGGTCGTTCGCCAAATCCGAATTAATCCTATTTATCAGGGCTTCATTGGAGAAAACGCCGTCGGAACCGAAAGGAACCTCCCTCAAAAGGAAATATCTCACCGCATCAACGCCGTATTTATCCACCAGCACCACAGGGTCAACCACATTCCCTTTAGACTTTGACATTTTGCCGCCCTCTAAAAGAAGCCAACCATGTCCAAACACCTGCTTCGGCAAAGGCTCGCCCAATGCCATAAGCATTGCAGGCCAAATGATGGTATGAAACCGGACTATCTCCTTGCCCACAAGATGGACATCCGCAGGCCAGTATTTGCGGTAGTCGGAATCATCCTCCGACAAGTAATTCAGAGCGGTTATATAATTGGAAAGGGCATCAATCCATACATACACCACATGCTTTTCATCAAAGGTAACCGGAATACCCCAGTTAAAAGAGGTTCTGGACACACAAAGGTCCTCAAGGCCCGGCCTTAAAAAGTTGTTGAGCATCTCGTTCTGCCTTGTGACAGGCTGTATGAACTCAGGATGAGTTTCTATATGCTCTATCAGCCTGTCCTGGTATTTGGAAAGCCTGAAGAAGTAGCTCTCTTCCTTTGTAAGCTCAACATCTCTTCCGCAATCGGGACATTTTCCGTCCACCAACTGGGTTTTTGTCCAGAAGGATTCACAGGGTGTACAGTACCAGCCTTCGTACTCGCTTTTATAGATATCCCCTTGGTCATAAAGCTTTTTAAATATTTGCTGTACTGCTTTTTCATGATTTGAGTCAGTGGTTCTGATAAACCTGTCATTGGTAATCCGAAGAAGTTCCCACAGGTCTTTGATGCCTGCCACAATTTCATCCACATACTGCTTGGGAGAAATTCCTTTCTCTTCGGCTTTTCTCTGAATCTTCTGTCCATGCTCATCGGTTCCGGTAAGAAACATTACATCGTAGCCCTTGAGCCTCTTGTACCTCGACACTGCGTCCGCAGCAACCGTCGTATATGAGTGACCTATATGTAATTTATCACTGGGATAGTAAATAGGTGTTGTGATATAAAAAGTTTTTTTACTCATTCATGCTCCTCCTTATATATAAAGCATTATAAACGTCAATGCTCCAATTTATTATTGCCTTCTATGTTTGCCATTAATACTAATATACATATATATTGGTGATTTTTCAAGGAAATTCACACCACAGATATCAATAAGCCATTTTTCCTCTTTTAATTTTAAGATCTCGTCACTCTTTAATCCCGTTAATTTTTCAACTGACTCTGGGAAGAACCATTTAATGAAAAAACAGACACCCTTAAAATTATACAATTTATTACTCTTTTCATTTCCTGTACTCCCTTCTAATTATAAGTATATTACTAGGAATCGGTAAATCTCCGTTTGAATCAGTTGGATTAACAGGATTATTTTGACAATACGCAAACATGTTATGTCCAAGCAAGTCCCCTGAAACACCAACCAAACCATCCGCATTAATAAACCTGCCCCACTCGGGATTATAATAACGGGAGTTGAGGTAATATAATCCAATCTCGCTATCGTACCTGTAACCTCTATGCCTGTAAGGATTCTTTTCACCTACGGTACTTGCCAATGAACCCATTATGCTTATTAACTTACCCATGTATCGTAAGTATAGCTTACTACCTGCCCTCCTGTGCTGTCAATAATTCCGGTAATGTCTCCCTGTAAATTCTGGTTATAGTAGTATTCATTTCCATTCAAATTCATACTCAAAAGGTTTCCGTTTGCATCATAGGTATAATAAATACTGTCTATACCGTTTGTTTCATAGGTTACTCTGTCTCCAACCAAAAGATGCCTTGTAGTAGCATCGTTTATCGTATTTTCATATCTTATGCCGAAATCATATGTATACTTTATAGTTCTTATCGGAGTCCCTGGATTTTGATTTTTCGTATAAGCATACTCTGTCTTGCTTGTTATCTTTCCACCTACATCGTAATTGTATATGATTGTTTTGTTCAATACCTGATTATTCTCTCTCTTTAGCTCATTGAGTTCATTGTAAAAACACTCTATTTCTTCGCCATCTTCTGTTATCTTGTATATATTTTCATTATCATCATAGTCATATGCAGTTGTAACCGTACTTGTACTTCCACTGCTTGTTACTATCTTATTTTCTACAGAATTAACAAGAGATGTTGTCGAACCATTAATTCTATTTAAGTATGAGTAATTTCTATCATAGCTGAATAAGGTATTTTTAAAGCTTTTAACTCCAGTAATGCTATTGCTAAATGTGTAGGCAACACCACTATTGTTAAAAATATATCTGTAGGCTTCAAAACCTCAAAAAAAACTGCCAGAGAGAGTCCGGATTTGCCTCCTCTCACTGACAGTTTTCCATTGAAAAGCACACTTTATTATGCTTTCTTTTCATTTTCCTCTTTTAATTTTAAGATCTCTTCACTCTTTAATCCCGTAAATTTTTCAATCAGCTTTACATCTACATTTTCTTGAAGCATCTTCAATGCAACTTCTTTAATTCCTTTCTCAATTCCTTTCTCAATCCCTTCCTCAATTCCTTTTCTTTTGGCTTCTTCCGCAACAATTGGATTGTATAATGTAGTTACCATAATATCAACCTCCTTGCTTACACTTGAATACTCTCCATACTTATTGTATAAATACTCCGATATATTTTTTAGCACTCTTAATATTTTTTCCAGATCCGTCCCTATTATTTCATGACTGTTATATAATTCGTCAAGCACATTTATTGTCGCCTTTACTACTTCTATAAGCTTTTTGAATTCAATGTTTATCAGTTTGCCCTTATCTTCATAGCTTATATTGTCATTGTTGTATATGGTTTTAATCCTTTTTCTCGACTTAAATACTTGCAAGGGCAATAATGCGTACATCTTTTTGTCCTTCAAATCCTCGGCTGAGTATTCCCAGTATTTCAATACCGGTACACCAAATCTTATCTCCTGTCCATCCGGCAACCTCAATTTGAAATATAACTCGTCCTTTACATTTTTGTTCTCTTCTAAAAAGATAACCAACTGCTTTGGATAATAAAGTGTTATTTCTTCGTTGGTTGAATCTCCTGCCCTTTCAACAGCTTTTTCAAAGCCGTACCTAAACATCCTTATTGCCATTGAATTGTCATTCAAAGTCTGAAATTCAATGTGATAACTAAACGATTTATTTTCCGTCCTTACCGTTATAAATATATCACCATACAGCCTGTCAAAATCATCATCTACAAATTCACTATTGGAATACTCTATGCTTACTTTAGTATAATCATAATCCTCGTTAAACAGTGCATTGAGTAAATTTACCATTACTCTCTTTGATAATTTGAATAGAACCTTCATCATTTGGTCTAA
>JAAYTO010000304.1 GCA_012523755.1 Clostridium sp.
CTAACTTAAATAACTCTTTTTCAACAATACGATAGTTCATTTCGCATCCTCCTTTAATTGATAATTGAAAGGCCATTCGAGGATAAGCTTTTAATTGTGTATTCTCACTCCTTGCCTCAGAAGGGAGAATGCCATGCAGGGAATGAAAAGCACGGGAAAATGAATCAGCCGAATTATAGCCATATTTGACGGCTACATCAATTATTCTCAAATCCCTATCCTTCAAATCAAGTGCAGCCAGAGTCAGTCTTCTTCTCCGAATATATTCTGATAAACTTATGCCTGCTAAAAAAGAAAACATTCGCTTGAAATGATACTCTGAACAATATGCGATTTTAGATACTTCACTATAATCAATTTCCTCTGTTAAGTGCTCTTCAATATACGCTAATGCATTATTCATACTTCTTAAAGAATCCATTGAACAACCTCCTTTCATCATCAATATTATCAAAGGGTGCGTTTACTCATCCGACATTCTGTGCACAGTTTAGTCGATTCTCTTTCATGTAATTAGTATCGTTAAACTGAATTTATCTTTGAGACATTTACCAAGGAATCCTTTACTTTTCTTCAATGTATCTTTCTTGCTGCAAAAATTCCTTTGCCTCGCCAAGGCGTAAATCCCAATATTTTTGCAAAAGGTAAATGATTTTCTCATCTTCAACTTTGGCTTCCTTCAGAGCCGCAGTTGCCTTTTCTATTCCAGTGACTCTTTCTTCAAAAGCAGCTTCATCTAGACTTGCATTATTATCTTCTCTTATTCGTTCCAACAGTTCACGCTATGTGTTTTATTATTAACGATACCGAATGGTGTTACAGCACCTTTAGGGTAAACTTAAATACTTATACAAATCACTTTCAGAAGCGAAACTCAGCGGTCGTGAGTCAATTCTTTCTCTTATTTGCTTTAAATTAACCATTTTTTCTTCTCGAACCACAAATAAAAACATATCTGCCCGTATAAATGATATCTTCTATTTGAACCTATTAGTAAAATCTATCCCAAAAGGGATCATACTTAACGGCCCTCATATTTTTTATTTTTATACTGTCCAATTAAGTTTACAGCCATTAGAAAAGAAATATATAGCGGAATCATAACTAATAATATTGCATAAACGTCCCGTATCGCAGTATATGACGAAGTTGTAAATCCTTTAATAATCAAATGACCTAATAGGTAGGATATCGGTAAAAAGAAAACTTTCATTGTAAAATTAAGCACTTTCTTATTACGATACAATATAAGCATAATTACTCCACAAGTTATAGCAAATATTATGGCAATAAGCGTGTAATAAGATAGGAATAGTCTTGGTAGTGTAATAATCCCACCGTTTGAATTTATATCTTTACCATATATCAATATATCTCCACTTTCATCCCCATGGTAATAATATACAGAAACGACATTTTCGCCATTTGGATTTAAAATAGTATTATTTGTATTAGATTTTTTTATATTTCTATTCCATATACTATTCCATGTAGTAATGTGATAGACATAACCAGTGTTGTCATCTGTCGGATATCTATCGATGTTGTATCCATATACGGTATCCTCAAATTGAGCGATCACCAACCCATTACCAATCTCACTTTTCATAATCTTTTCAATAAAACTTTATTTACAATTCTCATTAAATTCCGTGAATATTTTATCATCCTTTTACAATTTAAAAAAGTTCTTTTTAGTGTAAAGTCAAATCTAATTTGGCGGTAAATTTTCCTTGCATATACATGCAGGATTGTTGTGAAAAGGGGTAATGTCCCCTCTTCCCGGGTACATTTTTAGTTTACATAAAACATTTTCGTTGCTTCCTTCATATAATATTGTAGGAAGAGTAATCCAGTTATAAAAGGAGGATTGGCTTGATGGAAAATAAACTTAATTTGGCAAAAGAACCGGAGGTTGGAACCATAGAAACCGGAAATACCATATATCGAGTATTTGTTCAAGATATACCCGGGGAAGCTGTTGGCGATTACACCGCAACCACCGGTCCGAATCACCCGTTGGGTGCCGGAAGGAATTTGCTTTACGGAAGTGGCATACCCGGTACGTCCTTTAACACCTTTCGTTCATATACGACAATGACAGATTACACCGTGGATGGACTATCGGTTGCCGAACCGCCGTTTACTAAAGTCAGTATAAGGCAATTTGGTGCCACATTCCCCTTAGGTACTAGCGGAACAAGGACAACTTACGTTTTGCCCGGTCCCCCAGCAACACTGGATGCATTAACTATAGTGCAGGATATTAATGTTATCGGAACCACTTTTGAAGATTCGTATATTGAAGTCAGGGTTGAAATTACAAACAACAGTAATGTAGATACTAAAATTGGTATTCGCTACCTTTGGGATCTACTAATAGGCAGTGATGACGGGCCTACATTCCAAACGGTTAATCCCATTAGTCGGCTAATAACCAATGAAACTAAATTTAGCCCACCGGAATTCGAAGCTCTTCAAGTAGCAGATAATGATAATAATCCAAATCCGCCAACATATATTGTTTACGGAACGGTAAGAGGTCCGGCAAACATCGGTATAAGCACTCCACCTACCCGTATACAATATGCTGCTTGGTTTGCAAGCAGAGCAACCACATTTGACTATACCATTGACCCAAACAGGAACATTACCCTTCGTCCTAATAATGACAGTGCAGTACTTTACTATTGGGGTCACAATGAAGAAACTGCAATTACCCTTAATGCAAACGGAGGTTCATTCAGCAGTGTGGCTGCATTGTTTGCAACAAAGCCGGGAATTGTTCCGCCGTTCATCAATAATAACATCTGCATAAAGGTAAACAGAATATTTGATGTTTGCAGACAAGAAGTAACCCATACTAAGGAGCAAACTGTTTCATCATTGAAATGTGGTGACTTTCTGGGATGTGAGATCAGCAAAGCACGGTGTTTCGTAATTAAAACAAATAAAACCGCTAATACAAGGGATACCGTCCAGGTATGTGTTGAACTCGATATTGCTTATAAGACTAATGTACAAGAGAGGATAATGTATGAAATTAAGCCATTTGTTTTTACTACGACAGCCAATTTATTAGTCCCTGAAAACGCTGCCGTCAGCTGTGAGGTACAGAACCCAACCTGTGAAAGCACGCAACTTGAATGCTGTTTGGTGCAAACAACCGTTCATGCCTTCATCCAACTGCAATCAACGGGCACCGATTCTATTGTAATACCTTTCGTTGCAAGCTGCCCAGTGGGGCTTTGTCCGACCAATACAGCCGGGAGCACGGAGGAGGATTCCAACAATAGCAGCAATCAAAATGCAGCCGATAACAATGTTTGATAACGTCAAAAGATAGTAATGCGTATGCCAAGACTTGTGCTGTATATGAAAAAGTTCATGGGCATCGAGCCCATGAACTTTTTGGTCATTTCACTTAGTGAAATCCCACTAAAAATAGAACCTTGGCAATTTAGCTAAGGTTCTATTGATGTGGATACGAAGATAATATAAGGCCAGGCTTTATACCTGACCTTATTTAACACATATTTATTCCGTCTGTTTTACAGGGTAGTTTTCCCTCTCTTTATAATGGGTATGCAGCAGTTTGTGAGCTTTATCTCCACCTGGTTCACCAAAGTACTCATCATAAAGCATCTTAACCTTCGGGTTCTCATGAGACTTTCTTATAGGAAGTGACTTATCCTCCTCGTAAATGGCTTTCGCCCTCTCTTCTCTCAAGTCTATCCAGCTTCTTACCTCCGATGGTTGTATAGGCTGTCCTCCACCGTTTACACAGCCACCAGGACATGCCATTATCTCAACAAAATGATAATCCGCTTCTCCTGCCTTTATTCTATCAAGAAGCTTTTTGGCATTTCCCAGACCATGGGCAACAGCAGCCTTCAAAGTAATGCCTTCTAGTTCTATGGAAGCTTCCTTTATTCCCTCAACACCTCTTACCTGGGTGTATTCAATATTATCAATTGACTTTCCGCTCAAAATCTCAGCAACAGTTCTTAAGGCTGCCTCCATAACTCCTCCGGTAGCTCCAAATATAACACCGGCTCCTGTAGCTTCACCCATCGGATCGTCAAAGGTTCTTTCGGGTAAATCCTTAAAGTCAATCCCGGCTTCCCTTATCATCCTTGCAAGCTCCCGGGTTGTAAGAACCACATCTACATCGGGATAACCGGTCGCTGACATCTCCGGTCTTTGTGCTTCAAACTTCTTGGCAGTACAGGGCATTATTGACACAACAAATACCTTTGAAGGGTCAATTCCTTCTTTCTCTGCATAATAGGATTTAAGCACAGCACCAAACATTTGATGCGGAGATTTACAGGTTGAGAGATTATCTAAAAATTCCGGATAATTGTGCTCACAGTACTTAATCCATCCGGGGCTACAGGACGTAATCAACGGCAGCTTTCCACCGTTTTTAATCCTGTTTAAAAGCTCTGTACCTTCCTCCATAATGGTAAGGTCGGCAGCTGTGTCGGTATCAAAAACCTTATCAAAGCCCAAACGTCTCAATGCTGCCACCATGTTGCTTGTTACCCTCGAACCAATCGGCAACCCAAATTCTTCTCCCAGTGCAACCCTGACAGCAGGTGCTGTCTGAACCACCACATGAATGTCAGGATCATCAAGGGCTTGCCATACCTTATCGGTGTCATCCTTCTCCCTCAATGCCCCCACTGGACACACTGCAATACACTGACCACAGTTAACACACGGTACCTCATTAAGCGATTGGTTAAAGGCTGAAGAAACAATGGTTTTGAATCCTCTTTCCATCGTATCTATTACCCCAACACCCTGAACATTTTTACACATACTCACACAGCGTCTGCACAAAATACACTTATTAGGATCTCTCACAATAGAAGGAGAAAAATCATCTATTGAATATTCGCCGGTTTCACCCTCAAAGCGTATATCCTTTATATTTAAATCCTCAGCCAATTTCTGAAGCTCACAATTCCTGCTTCTTACACAGGTCAAACATTTTTTGTCATGGTTTGACAGTATCAATTCCAATGTAACCTTTCTTGCTTCTCTCACTGCAGGAGATTGCGTATATATTTCAAGCCCTTCCGATACGGGATATACGCAAGCCGCTTGAAGGCTTCTTGCCCCTTTTATCTCTACAACACACATACGGCATGCACCAATTTCGTTTATGTCCTTAAGATAGCAAAGGGTAGGTATATCTATGTTTGCCTGTCTTGCAGCTTCCAGCACGGTATAGTTGGCCGGCACCTGAATCTTACGACTATCTATAGTAATATTCACCATTTCCATCTTATTCCTCTCTCCTTCCTACACGTTTTTAAATATGGCCTTGAACGGACATTTCTCCATACAGACACCACATTTAATACATTTATCTTGATCTATTACATACGGCTTCTTCTTTTCTCCGCTTATTGCACCAACAGGACAGTTTTTAGCACATATTCCGCAGCTCTTACATGTATCTGCATTTATTACATACTGCATCATGGATTTACATATACCTGCCGGACATTTTTTATCACGGACATGGGCAATGTATTCATCTTTGTAATACTTTAATGTGCTAAGGACAGGATTTGGAGCCGTCTGACCCAATCCGCACAATGCCGATGCTTTTATATTCTTTGCAAGGATTTCCAGTTTTTCTATATCTCCCTCTTCACCTTTTCCTTCGGTGATCCGCTCAAGTATTTCCAACATTCTCTTGGTTCCGATACGACATGGAGGACATTTACCACAGGACTCTTCAACAGTGAACTCAAGGAAGAACTTAGCAATATCAACCATACAGGTATCTTCGTCCATAACAATAAGTCCACCGGAACCCATCATTGAACCCAACTGAATCAGTGAATCATAATCAATCGGTGTGTCAATATGGCTGGCTGGGATACATCCCCCTGACGGTCCACCGGTCTGTGCAGCTTTAAACTTCTTGCCGCCCGGTATTCCTCCACCGATATCGTATATAACCTCCCTTAGGGTTGTACCCATGGGAATCTCAACCAAACCGGTGTTATTGATCTTTCCTCCCACTGCAAAAACCTTGGTTCCCTTGCTCTTTTCCGTACCAATATTCGTGAACCACTCAGCTCCCTTTAAAATAATCACAGGAATGTTTGCATAGGTCTCAACATTATTCAGGATAGTAGGTTTTCCCCATAAACCTTTCACTGCTGGAAACGGAGGTCTTGGTCTTGGTTCTCCTCTATATCCCTCAATAGATGTCATAAGAGCAGTTTCTTCACCGCATACAAAAGCTCCGGCACCAAGCCTGATATCAAGATCGAAACTAAAGTCGGTTCCAAAAATATTGTTACCCAAAACTCCATATTCCTTTGCTTGCTCAATAGCAATTCTAAGTCTCTTAACCGCTATGGGATATTCGGCCCTAACATAAATATAACCCTGATTTGAGCCAATAGCATATCCGGCAATCGCCATAGCTTCAATTACAGAGTGGGGGTCTCCTTCCAATATACTTCTGTCCATGAAGGCACCAGGGTCACCTTCATCAGCGTTACAACATACATATTTCTGATCCACATTTTGCTGCTTTGCGGCAAACTCCCATTTCAATCCTGTAGGGAAACCTCCTCCTCCTCTTCCCCTTAAGCCCGACTTTTTAAGGATATCAATAACATCCTGGGAAGTCATCTCAGTCAAAACTTTTCCCAAAGCCTTATAGCCATCAAAAGCAATATATTCATCAATATCTTCAGGATTTATCACACCACAGTTCCTTAATGCAACCCTCATTTGTCTTTTGAAGAAATCTACACTCTCTAGAGATTTAGTCACATCTTCAGTTTTATCGCCCTGTAAAAGCCTTCTTACAATTCTGCCTTTTAAAAGGTGCTCTTCAACAATTTCCTTTACATCTTCAACCTTGACCATCGTATACATTGAACCTTCAGGGTAAATAACAATGATAGGTCCCTTGGCACAAAGCCCGAAACATCCAGTTCTTACAACTTTAACTTCATTTTCCAGGCCCTTTGCTTTTATCTGTGTTTCCAGTTCAGATATTATTTTTTCAGAGTTTGACGATGTACAGCCTGTACCACCGCAAACTAGGACATGTGCTCTATATAATTGCATTTATAACCCTCCTTAACAAAAATAAAAAACAGTTACTTTTTGTCTTCTTCTCCAATAGTTAAATCAATACATACCCTTCCGTTCACAATATGCTCCGCAACAACACGAGCTACCTTTTCAGGAGTCATCTTAACATATGTTACCCTGCTTCCATCCCTATCTATTACTTCAACAATAGGTTCAAGCCTGCAAACACCAATACATCCTGTCATTGTAACCGGCACATCACTGATGTTCCTTTTCTTTAACTCCTCAACAAATGCATTCATTACCGGTCTTGCTCCAGCAGCAATTCCGCAAGTGGCCATACCCACAACAACTCTTATACCATCATTTTTAGTTCTCAGGTTTATTTTCTCAAGAGTCTTCTTCCTTATTTCTTCTAATTCAGCTAAGGATTTCATTCAGCACCCCTCCAAATATAGTTTTTACACCCTCATTAATATACTCACAAATCCACGTTAACACTTCCGGCTCCGTTATCGGAACCTCTACTAGCTTTTCTTTTGCTTCTAACGAATTAAAAACAAAACTTTGGTTTTTATTGGTAAGAACCAATTCATATACAATATCGGGTCTTGCCGTAATAAGAGTTGTCAATGTCTGTGCTATATCGCCTAAAGGAAGCCTGTCTATGTGCGATATTTTAAAATATGCTCTCACCGTCGTGCCGACGAACTTTTGGGAAGTAACACTAAGACCACCGGAAGCCCTTTTTGCAGAAGCTTCAAAAAGCGGTATACCCAACCCTACACGCCGGGTCTCCCTTGCAGTCACAAAAGGATTGACAACCTTCTTTAAAAAACCTTCGTCCATTCCTATACCATCATCGGTTATTTCCATCTCCAACAAATCCCGTTCTCTATCTGCACAAATTGAAATATTAATCTTGCTCGCTTTGGCGGTCATGCAATTCTGTGCAATATCCAACAAATGTAATGACAAATCCCTCATTGTTTTTTACACTCATCATTCCCTATACTTATCAAGTATTCCTTCAATGTCATCGGGCACAAGTTTGCCGTATACATCATCATTAATGGTCATTACAGGAGCCAAGCCACAGGCACCTATGCACCGGCATGCATCCAATGAGAACAACCCATCTTCGGTACATTCGCCAACATCAAGACCGAGCTTTTCTTTGAGCTTATCTAAAATAGCTCCCGCACCCTTAACATAGCATGCTGTACCCATACAAATTTGTATCTTATACTTTCCTTTTGGATTCAGGGAAAACTGTGTATAGAAGGTTACAACACCGTAAACCTCCGCCAAAGGTACATCCAAGCCTTCAGCAATCTTCTTCTGAACCTCCACAGGAAGATAGCCGTATAAATCCTGTGCTTCATGCAGTACAGGAATCAGTGCCCCTTCTGTGTCTTTGTACTTTTTAATAATTTCCTGCAGCTTTTGATCCCTTTCATCAACTCCGCTGCAACAGCAACAATTATTTGTGCTCATTTTTTCAACAACCCCCTAATCAGGTATTTATTTTATCCACTGAAAAGTGTATGTTAACAATTTAACAATTTCCGTAACAATTATAACAAATATTAATAGAACATTCAATAGATTTTGATAATATTTTATAGATTTAAAAACATTCTCAAAGCTTTAATTTACAAGGATTTATGCAAGTTTTAAAAATGAAAATTGCATGCCGGAATTGTATACAATATTCATTACCCGCTAATTGCATTGTTATTTTGCAAACCAAATTTCGATAATTCACCCTAAAGTGCCCAAAAGGCACTCAATGCTTAGTTCCTCAAGCTCAATAAAGCTCTCCTTTTCAAAAATATCCCCCAGCGTATGAGCATCCGATGACCTTATTATATTAAATTCTTTCAAATACGGATTGTTTTGTACGAACCTTTTCACATAACATGTTCTTGAAACCTCAATGTATTTCATCTTCGGTGTTTTTGGTATGATACCCAGATTTGAAATCATACTGTATGAATCCCTGTCCACATGGGCAGGAATTACAACTCCCCCCAGCGAAGAAACATTCATAAATGCATCATCTATACTAAGACTTGAAGCGGTCAAAAGAAGCCTTTTTTGATACCCCGAAATATTATCTTCCTCATCCATCATAATCTGCTGTCCGAATATATCTTCCCGGTTCTCAATGTCAGGAAGAGCATTATAAACAATCTCCTGCATCCTATGAGCCTCAGCTACACTAGGAAAAAGGCAAACTAGGTGAACCTCTTCTCTAGTCTCAAGTTCCATACCCGGAACCACAATAATTCCTCTTTTTTTTCCGCAAATAACCATGGCATCACAATTTTCAGCCGAATTATGGTCGGTTACAGCTATTATGTCCAGACCCTTTAAATAAGCCATATTAACTATGTTGTTGGGCGTCATATCCTTATCTGAGCAGGGAGATAATGACGAATGAATATGCAGGTCTATATAGGCTTTCATAAAAATTTTCCTGCCTCACAGGCTATTTCAAAAGCAGTCTTTTTCGTACTCAGCACCTCGATACCCTCCTGTTCTGCTTTTTTCAAGGTTGCCTCCTCAACTTCAATTCCCTCTGGAATAACAATACACGAAATATCTGCCATGACAGCAACAGCTACAATATTGACATGGGTGTGAACCGTAACCCACGCATCCTCTCTTTGTGCATGGGACATAGCCCAACTTAAAAGGTCGCAAATGTACATGCCCTTAACATCCTTCGAAGAACCCTTCCCCCCTGTTAATATAGCCATATCCAATTTTTCGGCTAACTCACTAACCTTCATTTTTATTTCCCCTTTCCTCCGCTTTTTTTTTCGAATTTCCTTCATTATCCAGCACCGGAGGCATCTTTTCTTCTAGTTCCATCATCTGCACCGCAAGGCTTCGCACCTTTTCCCTGAGCTTGAATATACAATCTGCCTCATTAGCAATGCCCCGTACTATATCTTCTGCCAGTGCCCTACAACTTGGTGCACCGCATGCCCCGCAATCCAATCCCGGCAGCTCGTTGTTGATTGCCTGTAGTGTTTCTAATTTCTTCATTGCCACCTCAAAGTCTTTATCCAACTTCATAATTGGCCGGTACTCAACATTTCCCGTCCATACCATATCGTAGTCATAACTTTTGTTTGTTACCGCATTAATCCCCTTTTTCTTTGCCTCATCAATAAACTTCTTAATCGCAATTTTGGCAACAAACATGTTTTCAACAGTAAGGGGACCTCCTAGACACCCTCCTTGGCACGCCAATGCTTCCAAAAAATCAACATCCTCCAGTTTTTCATTCTCAATCTCCTCAAGAATCGAAATGACATTGTGTATGCCATCCACCGCAAGAACCTTATCTGTACCCAGAGCAGTACTCTCTCCTCCGGAATTAGCCCATCTCACTCCTTCAAATCCCGCTTCCTGAATTTCTTCCGCTTCCTCAACATCATTTAGAGCATTAAGGATTTTCAAATATATATCGCTGATGGATATTGCACCATCCACAAAAGACGTTTCCTTCTCATAAGGTGCCTTTATACTGGTGACCTTTGCAGCACAGGGGGTAATAAAAAACACTCCTATGTCCTTCTGCGGTATTTTTAAGTTTTTTGAAAATTCATTTTTTACGATCTTTGCCGCAAGTTCCATAGGAGATTCAAGCTTCAATATATTATCAATAAGGCTAGGAAACCTTACCTGAATGAGTCTTACCACCGCAGGACATGCAGAAGAAATCAACGGTTTTGGAAACTTGCCTTCTTTTAATATCTTTTTTGTCTCGGCGGTAACTATTTCTGCCGCTCTTGCTACTTCAAAAACATAATCAAAACCAGCCATTTTAAGAGCAGTAAGAATATGATTCCTTGACAGTGCCGATTTAAACTGACCATAAAGCGACGGAGCAGGTATAGCAACCTTGTATTTAAAACCACGAATCATATCAAAGGAATCGGTAATTGCCTTTTTAGCATGATAAGGGCAAACCCTTATACATTCTCCACAATCTATACACCTTTCATTTATTATTCTTGCTTTACCCTTTCTTACTCTTATCGCTTCTGTAGGACACCTCTTTATACAATTAGTACAGCCTTTGCATTTGCTCTCATCAAGAGTAACAGAATGAAAGTATGGGCTCATTTTAATCCCCCCTCTATACAACTATATTTCCTGTCTTTTATGTTGTTCTCGTCAGTTGTTCAGACCGCAAGCTGCCCTCTGCCCTGGAAAAGCCCAGCCTTCTTCCCTGCTGCTATGATAAATATACGGTAATCTCCACAGTAGTCCCCTTTCCCACTTCTGTTTTGATCTCAAGCAGGTCAGCATATCTTTTCATATTGGGAAGACCCATTCCCGCACCAAAACCCATTTCTCGAATGACATCCGGTGCCGTTGTGTATCCTTCCTTCATAGCCAATTCCAAGTCAGGTATACCCGGCCCTTTGTCCTGTATCTTGATAAAAACCCTGTTTCTGTCTATTTCAACGCTGGCACTGCCACCATTAGCATGGATAACAGCGTTTATTTCAGCCTCATACATAGAAATTGCCGTCTTTTTCACTTTTTGAGGATCAACACCAAGCTGTATAAGCATTTTCTTAACACTGCTCGACGCCTCCCCAGCAGCAGTAAAATCATCTGCAGGTATAACAAAGTTTCGCCTTATTATACCGTTCTTCAATCCCAAACACCTCTTTCTGTCAAGCCGGCACTATACAGCTTGCCACATGCTATAAACATGGGATCTTTTGTTGTCATAATAGTTATTCCCTTTTCTTTTGCCATTTGTATAATTGTTTCTTCCGGTCTTTTTCCTCTTATAAAAACAATCAACTTTATATCCATCATTTCTGCCGTCCTGACCACCTGAGGATTAACAAGCCCGGTTAACAAAACAACATTGTCCTTGACATAAGCCATGACATCACTCATAAGATCCGACCCACAAGCTGCAAATACATCCATATCCAAATTCTCTTCACCAGTTAAAATATCTGCTTCTAAAATATTTTTAATCTCACTAGCCTTCATATATGCACCTTACCCTTTACTATTAAATATAGTCTAATACAATTATAACAGATTGTTAACACTCTAACAATCTGTTATAAGCCGATGTATGCATTAAATAAATGTGAAGAAAAATGTTCCAAAAACTTAAGTTGAACGGGTTTACTTGTAAAAGCAACTCCCTCCAACAAACTCCCTTATTATTGAATTTATTGGAATCTCTTTTGGTTCTATGGATAAGAAGTTAGTTAAAAACTCTATTAATCTTCTGGCCTCAGAATACTCCGGCTGTGAAATATCAATATCTGCTAAAAGAGGCTCTGCATACGTCTTCAAAACCCCCAACTCAAATATAAGTGCTGAATTAAACATTACATCCGCCTCTTCCTGGAAGGGGAATATGTTTCTTTCCTCACCCCTTCTAACTGAAGGCCATCTCTTTATCGTGTTTACAGCACTGCACCCTCTAAACTGAAAATCCCTTACTATTCTTCTAATGATCCTTGTATCCGTTGTGGGTATTCTGTTGTGGTCATCAATATTCATCGATGTTAGTGCACTGACGTATATTTTAAATTTACTTTCCTTTGGTATCGAAGCTGTCAGTTTTTCATTAAGTCCGTGTATTCCTTCTATTATAAGAATCTGGTTTTCAGTAATTTTTAATTTGCGGCAAAAGTCTTCTCTGCCCCCCTTTGCAAAGTTGAAAATAGGTATATCGACCTCTTTGCCGGATATTAGATCGTTAAGATGTTGATTAAAAAGTTTAATATCAATTGCCTCAAGGGCTTCAAAATCATAATCTCCCGTTTCGTCCCTAGGTGTATGTTCCCTGTTTACAAAGTAATCATCCAAGGAAATAGTAACAGGTTTCAGCCCATTCACTCTGAGCTGTATTGAAAGTCTCTGGGCAAAAGTTGTTTTCCCGGAGGAAGACGGTCCTGCAATCAAGACAACTTTCTTCTTATTTTTGTTAAAGGCTATCATGTCTGCAATCTGAGCTATTTTTTTCTCATGCAGAGCCTCTGCAACCCTTATCATCTCATTTATTTTGCCTTCTTTAACGATATCATTAAGTGCACCCACATTCGCAACCCCAAGAATATGACCCCAGTTTTTATACTCCTTGAAAATGCTGAAAAGTTTCTTTTGCTCCTTGAATTTCGGTATAATGTCAGGATTGGTTTTATCGGGATACATCATTATTAATCCCGGCGAATAATATTTAAGATCAAAATGCTTCAAGTATCCTGTATCCGGCACCATATATCCATAAAAATAGTCCTCAAATTCATCACATATATAAAGGGTTACATAGGGTTTTTTCCTATGCTCTATTGCATTTACCCTGTCCATTCTGCCCCTCTTTCTAAATACTTCTTTGGCTTCTTCTATGGACATCATCTTCTTAATGAATGGAATTCTTTGTGCCACAATCTCCTTCATTCTTTTATTAATCAAACTTACTTCCTCGGCAGTAAGCTGTGTATCCCCTTTTATTTCACAGTAGAGTCCCTTGCTGATAGAATGGCAAATAATAACTTTTCTATCGGGAAAAAGATCATTAACTGCTTTAATTAATATAAAGCTAAGACTTCTTCTATATATTCGCATTCCATCCTCATAAGTCAGGTCGATAAATTCCAACTGACAATTGTCATATAAATGGTAACTCAATTCCTTGATATCGTTATTAACCTTGGCTGCTACAATAATGGATTTAGAGTTCTTTTGATATTCATGAACCAACTCCAGCAAAGATATTCCTTCAAATACTTCCTTCTCACTTCCGTCGGGAAAAGTAACCCTAATCAAATCCACATTGTTTTCCATCATGTTGTTCTCTCTCATAGTAAACATACTCCTTGTGCTTTAAAGATAATTATTATTGAATCATTCTACAATCTTGTTTAGAATTCCTCTTTTATATAAAAATTTTTGGAATATTTTTCTCCATATTTATTTAATGTACCCGTATTTATTTAATGCACCCGCAAACAAAATTATGAATTGACAGATAATATTTCTATAATATAAAATAAGAAAGATTCACAGGACAGTAAAGCACATTAGTTTTTGCCCTGTTTTATTAATTTGAATCAAAAATCAATAATTAAAATACATTAACGTTAAGAGGGTTAGTATTATGCAGAACATAACAAACGCCAATATATCAAGCGAAGTTGAAAGAAGAAGAACCTTTGCAATTATATCCCACCCCGATGCCGGTAAAACAACCATAACCGAGAAATTACTTCTTTACGGTGGTGCAATAAGGCTGGCAGGATCTGTTAAGGCAAGAAAGGCAAATAAATATGCCGTATCCGATTGGATGGAGATTGAAAAACAGAGAGGGATCTCAGTTACCTCAAGTGTGATGCAATTTGAATATAACAACTTTTGTATAAATATTTTGGACACTCCCGGTCACCAGGACTTTAGTGAAGACACCTACCGTACTCTTATGGCAGCCGATAGTGTAGTCATGCTTATTGACGGTGCCAAAGGAGTAGAGGCACAAACCATTAAGCTTTTTCATGTTTGTAAAATGAGAGGGATACCCATATTCACTTTTATAAATAAGATGGACAGAGCAAGTAAAGATCCCTTCGAACTCATGGAAGAGCTTGAAAATGTTTTGGGGATACGTTCATACCCTATGAACTGGCCAATAGGAACAGACGGCGATTTCAAAGGAGTATACAACAGAATTCTTGCCCAGATAGAGTTGTTCGAGGGCGGCAAGCATGGTCAGAATATTGTTTCATCAACCAAGGGCAGTGTTACTGATAAAATATTCGCAGATCTTTTAGGTGAACATTACCATAAAAAGCTTTGTGAAGACATTGAACTTCTTGACATGGCCGGAGATAGTTTTGACAAAAAAAAGGTACTGCAGGGCGAGCTGACTCCCATGTTCTTTGGAAGTGCCATGACCAATTTTGGTGTTCAACCCTTTCTAGAAGAATTTTTAAAGCTTGCTCCAAAGCCGGGTATGAAAAATTCTTCCATCGGTGAAGTAGACCCTGAATCGGATAAGTTCAGTGGCTTCGTGTTTAAGATTCAAGCCAATATGAATCCTGCCCACAGGGACAGAATAGCTTTTATACGGATATGTTCAGGCCGTTTTAACCGTGGAATGCCGGTCTACCACATCCAGGGTAAAAAAGAAGTTCGGCTTTCTCAGCCACAACAGTTTATGGCACAGGAACGCAATATTGTTGAAGAGGCCTATGCCGGTGATATAATAGGCGTGTTTGATCCCGGGATATTCCATATTGGTGACACATTAAGTGAGGGTAGCAAAGAACTTAAGTTTGAAGGTATGCCCATATTTCCTGCTGAGAATTTTGCCAGGGTTACTCCGGCAGATACTATGAAACGCAAACAGTTTGTTAAGGGAATCACTCAACTTTCTGAAGAAGGTGCCATACAAGTATTTAAACAAATCGATATTGGAATTGAAGCCCTTATTATAGGAACTGTGGGAGTTCTTCAGTTTGATGTATTAGAATACAGACTAAAGAACGAATACGGAGTTGATTTAAGAATTCAGCATCTTCCTCACAAACATGCTCGCTGGATTATGAACGAAGGTTTAGATCCTAGAAGCCTCACACTCACAAGTTCGACAATGGCAGTCCATGATACGGCTGGAAGATATGTCCTTTTATTCGAAAATGAATGGTCCATTAGATGGGCTGAAGAAAAAAACAGTTCACTGCAGCTGGTTGATATAGCAAAAAAAGGCTCTTAATAAAAGACTATTAGCTATTTATAAAGCACCAGGAATTAACTTCTTGGTGCTTTTTATATAGAATCGTTTTTCACCTTTGCTAGTTTATTATACTGTTTAAGCTAATGCATTAAAGGGAACTTCAAAAGCTAGAAGTCCCCTTTTTTTGATTTTCGCCAAGCCTATTCTTCAGTTTCTTTTTTTACTATTGTCTCACTCTCATCTTCATTTCTTGTGTAGTAATGGTCTATCGAGCTCTCCACTATATGTCCGTAAGCCCAGTAACCTTCTTCAACATCATTAAATGGTACTTCTGCTCCATATAGAGGTCCTCTGAACAACATCTTGTTTATTATTGTCACAGCTTCGCTGCG
This sequence comes from Clostridium sp., assembly GCA_012523755.1. GTDB lineage: Bacteria > Bacillota > Clostridia > Acetivibrionales > Acetivibrionaceae > Hungateiclostridium. The sequence goes on from JAAYTO010000304.1 coordinate 16,201, forward strand.
GGTTATATTGGAATCAGGCTTAAACAACCTCGCACCTTCTTCTATATAACCCTCTATAAGTCTTATCCTATATATTTCTTCAATATAATTTTTAGCCCAGTGGTTACTAATGTCGGAAAAATTTAATCTTTCAGGCTCAACATTCTTTAGTTGCAGATAATTGGCAAGAACTGTCGCAAACTCTGCCCTAGTAATATAACTATCGGGATGGAATGAACCATCTAGATATCCTGTAAACAAGCCTTTCTCTGTAACAGCCATTATGTTTTTGTATGCCCAATGACTCTCAGATAAATCTGTATATACCCTGCTACTGGATACTCCTTCCTTAATATCCAATACATTAGCCATTATGGTAGCAACTTCAGCCCTTGTGATGTTATTGAAGGGACGGAATGTATCGTCTTCATAGCCAGCAATATACTTTTTGTGGAAATTGTCCTTGTACCTGTCTGAGTATAACAGGAATATGGTTTTTGATTCATCATCCTCCTTGTTGATCAGCGTTCCATCCGAAGTAATAGAAGCCATAACAGAAGAATTTACTTCTGCCTTATCCAATTGATCAACCTTGAGGGTATATTGTATTTTAGCAGAAGAGTTTGCCTTAAGGCTGTCTATTTTCCATTCGATGTAATTCTCACTTATCGCGCCGTTTGCTGTCTCCACAGGCATTGTATACGGTGGAATTTCTGCTTTAACAACAACATTGCTTACAGAAATACCTGACTTGTTTTTATAATTAAGTTCCAAGGTTATTATATCATCCTCGGCATACTTTGATTTGTCGGCACTTACGAAAATCGACAAATCCACAGGACCTACAGCGGGTACATTTTTGCCAGGCTCTGTAATATCTTTGCCATCACCCTTACCGTCATCATCGTTGTCTTTATTTTTGTTGTCATCTTTATCCTTGTTATCATCTTGGTTGCCTGGGTTATTATTGCCTCCTGAACCTCCTGAACCTCCTGAACTAGACTTTATTATTACAGTTTTCCTTGCAATAGCCGAGACATTCCCTGCATTATCAATTGACCTGGCACAAATCTCCGTCTCACCTTTTGAAGTAATTTTTATAACACTATCAGGTTCATATGTAGTCCACTCCTTCTCTGTTGCACCCTTTAAGCAATACTCAGTTCTATCAATACCCGATCCTTCATCTTTTCCCGGCTCGATTGTTGCAGTTATTGAGGATCCAGTAGTCTCAGTTGCACTTGTTTTAATTGTCGGTGCTTCCGGTGGTGTTTTGTCAATATTGTCTATAACCAGTGTTGCTATCGGTGATTCATTACCTGCTTCATCAGTAGCTCTAGCTTCAATGATTGTATTCTCATCCACTACTATTTTGTCATCATCGGTCACCTCTTCTATAAGAACCCAATCCCCATCACCTATTTTTATTTCTTTTTTATCTGCATCGTCAGGATAATATACTGACACAGTTACACTCGTATTTGTTGGTTCTGTTTTATCCGGAATAAGTATCGGTGCCTCCGGTGGTGTTCTGTCAACCGTAAAAGCAATCTTAATTGTAGCAGACTTTGCACCCTTTCTATCTACCACCCAGAAATAAATATTATGTCTGTTCTCACTTAGTTCCAGTGAAGAAACATCAATAACTTTGCTTACATCCTGTTCTGTTCCGGTTGAAGTGATCGGATCTAAAAGAGATGTTCCTTCTCCATTATTAACATCGATGGAATAAAAGATTTGCAAAGAATCACCAATGTTTTCATCTTTAACATAAGCTTCAACATGCATTATGCTATTTATCACCTTGCCAGATTCCGGTGATTCTATATCAATGGTAGGTGCAACGTTCTCAGTATAGGATA
>JAAYTO010000305.1 GCA_012523755.1 Clostridium sp.
ACAAAAAGAAACCCGTTTTTCAACGGGACTGGTATTAGAGAGGGAAAAAATTCCCTTAAACATGTTCACATATATTATATATATGTTAGTGTTTTTACACAACCTTTTAAGTGTTCGACTTTGAGAACACATGAAAAAAGTGTTTAACATGTTGATACATGAAAACCCATATGCCGATAAAAAGTTTGCTTTATTGACGGCATGAATCCGGTTATTACGCCATTATTAGTGGGATTTCACGAAGTGAAATGACCAAAAAGCGACAGGGGCTCGATGCCCCGGGAGCTTTTGCTCCATAGGTTTTGAAAAAAATCTACATTTGAGGGGCACATATCTTCTCATTTTGATTTTGTGTGGATAAAAAAAATATTATATGTTAAAATTCATACATGCTAAAGAATGATAATTTGTTATGCTAAGGAGCATTAAGGAGGTATGGGCCATGGACCACAGATACAGTATTGGCGAGATTGTTGAGCTGAAAAAACAGCATCCGTGCGGCAGCAAACAATGGGAAATAACCCGGGTGGGTGCCGACATTAAAATAAGATGTCTTGGCTGTGACCATCAGGTGATGCTTCCGCGGCCCAAATTTGAAAAGAGTGTAAAAAAAATAATCAAGTCAATAGGTGAAAGTGTGTAAAGGGTATGTTTTAAAGCTGCGAGAAAAATTATCCGCATAAAGTCAACCCTGATTTGCATTCTTTTAGGTTTTTATTGCAATAATAAGAATAAAAGCTCAGGGAGCATAAAGCTCTTTGGCTTTGCCGGCGATTTCACTTCGTGGAATCCATGACATAAAAACCGTAAAAGGATGATGCTATGTTTGATAAGAGCAGGGGAAAAATAGGCTTTTTTACCGTAATCGTAACATCAATTCTTTCTTCTTTGGGAGTAGGACTTCTTTTGATACTGGGTGCCACAGGCTATATAACGAGAAACCGGAACACAGTTCCGCAACTGCCCCAGGCCGATGCAAGGGACAATGCTCCGGCACCGCGGCAGATTGCACTGGAGCAGACCGCTCCTTTTGATGTCATACAAAATGTAGCCAAGGATGCATCTGAGGGTGTTGTGGGTATTTCTGTGCTGAAGGTTGACAGCAAGGCAATATTTGATGCAAATACTGCAGAGCGGTGGGGAGTGGGCTCCGGCGTAATAGTCAGCCCTGACGGCTATATTCTCACAAATCACCACGTGGCAGGGAAAAAAAGCAAACGTATTGTTGTATCCCTTTCGGACGGGAGAAATCTTGACGGAGTAACGGTCTGGTCCAATTCCGTATTGGATCTGGCGGTAGTAAAAATAGAAGCCCAAGGTCTGACGGCAATACCTTTAGGTGATGCCAGCCAGCTCAAAGTGGGCGAACCTGCAATAGCAATAGGCAATCCATTAGGACTCCAATTTCAAAGGACGGTTACTTCGGGAATCATAAGTGCATTAAACAGGACTATAAAGGTTGAAACCGAAGAAGGCACGAACTACATGGAGGACCTGATACAAACCGATGCCAGCATAAACCCGGGAAACAGCGGAGGGCCTCTCTTAAACTCGAGGGGAGAAGTGGTGGGAATCAACACCGTAAAGGTGGAAAGTGCGGAGGCTATTGGCTTTGCGGTACCTATAAATGTAGCGGTTCCTATTATTAATAAGTTTATTAACACCGGCGAGTTTATTGAACCTTATCTGGGGGTTTTTGCCTACGACAAGGAGGTAATACCTTATCTTGATGGCGGCATAAAGCTGGACAACGGTATATATATAGCAAGTGTTGATGAGGACGGGCCGGCATATAAAAATGGGATACGTGTGGGTTGTATAATGACGCAGATAGATGGAAGGGAAATAAACACAATGATGGATTTAAGGTGTCTTATTTATTCCAAAAATCCCGGCGATGTAATTAATATAACCCATATCAGCGGAGGCAAAACAGAAACGGTTCAAATCACACTTGCTGCAAAATAACGGGGACAGTAAATACAAGGGAAGAAAATATGGAGGAAACATTATATTATTCTTCTCTTATACCAATTTGTTTTGAGATATGGTAATATATTAGTACATTGGGAATGCATGAAAAATTCGGGGTGGGGATGAAATATGAATGAATTTTTAAAAGTTGCAATTGAGGAAGCCCAAGCTGGTGTTGAAAAAAACCACGGCGGACCGTTTGGGGCTGTTATAGTTAAGGACAACAAAATTATTGCAAGGGCTCACAACCAGGTTATATTGAACAATGACCCCACCGATCATGCGGAAATGGTGGCAATAAGAGAGGCAGCAAGGAAACTGGGGAGGTTTGATCTCAGTGATTGCGAGCTTTATACATCGTGTGAGCCTTGTCCAATGTGCTTTTCAGCGATATATTGGGCAAGGATAAAAAAGGTTTATTATGGTTGTACCCGGGAAGACGCTGCCAGGATAGGATTTGACGATAATTATATATATGATGTTATTAAGGGAGAAACCAACGACAAAAGAGTAGAGTTTGAACAGATGGGCAGGGATTTTTGTCTGGAAGCTTTTAAAGAATGGGAGCAAAAAACAGATAAAATCCAGTATTAGCATCCCATGTGTAATAAACTTACAATAGAAAGCGTTAATAATTTTATGCAGGATTTGATAAAAAACGTGTTGACTTTACTACTGTGCGTTGATAAAATAAATGTTAACTATATTTTATACTCGAAAAAAGCTATGAAGGAAAAAAGATGTATTTGATTGCTTAAGAGAACTGATGGGTGGTGTGAATCAGTGCATGATATACATGTATAACTCGTTCCGGAGCTTCATTGTTGAAATCTTGTGTAAACAATGGCGTTGACCTGCGTTACGGTCGGAGTATATAGCGATACTCACTGAGGACATACTTAGGTATGTTGAATCAGGGTGGTACCACGTTGGAATTGTTCCCTTCGTCCCTGCAGATAGTAAACTGTTTGCAAGGGGTGGAGGGTTTAGTTTTATACAGATTGTTAAAGAATATACCGCAATTGCGTTGCGTTTGATGGTGATGGCGGTGCGGTTTGGATTTATAATGAAGATTTATTATTGTTTGCGAGGGTGAAGATTATGAAACTTTCAGGTGCACAGGCAATTGTAAAGGCTCTGGAGTTAGAAGGGGTAGATGTGGTTTTTGGCTATCCGGGAGCTGCCATTTGTCCGTTCTATGATGCATTGCTTGAATCAAATATAAGGCATATTCTGACAAGGCATGAACAGGGGGCAGCCCATGCTGCCAGCGGTTATGCACGGACAACAGGCAAGACCGGGGTATGCATCGCCACATCGGGGCCGGGTGCAACCAACCTTATTACGGGCATTGCAGATGCCTATATGGACTCTACGCCCTTGGTGGCTATTACCGGTCAGGTTTCTTCCGAGTTAATAGGCAGAGATGTGTTCCAGGAGGCAGATATAACTGGTGCTACCGATCCCTTTTGCAAGCATAATTATCTTGTGAAAAACACCGAGGATTTGCCCCATATATTAAAGGAAGCTTTTTATATAGCTTCCACAGGAAGGCCGGGACCGGTTTTGATTGACGTACCTATTGACATACAGACTAGAGATATAGATTTTGAATATCCCCAAAAAGTTGATATCAGAGGCTACAAGCCCAACTATAAGGGTCATTCCCTTCAGATAAAGAAAATAGCCGAGGCCATCGCCGAAGCAAAGAGGCCTGTAATATGTGCCGGTGGAGGGGTGGTAAATTCCGATGCGTCGAAGGAGCTTTTGGAGCTTGTACAAAAGTGCGGCATACCTGTTGTAACCACCATGATGGGAATCGGATCCATACCCTATGATCATGAGCTAAACTTTGGGATGCTAGGTTCCCATGGAGTGTATACTGCGAACTACGCCGTTCACAATGCGGATCTTCTGATTATTATGGGTGCAAGGGTGGCAGACAGGGCTATCGGCAATCCCGACGGAATTGCCCAAAGAGCCAAGATAGTCCATATTGACATAGACCCCGCGGAAATAGGCAAAAATATAGAAGTATATATCCCGGTGGTTGGGGACATAAAAAGGGTTTTGAAGGAGCTTGCCGCTATTGCCCGAAAGGGTGATGCAGACCAGTGGAGAAGGACAATTGAAGAGAAGAAGGAAGAACATCCGCTGAAAGTTACGGATATAAAGAACGGCACAGGCTATGTAAATCCTAAATATGTGCTGAGGGTTTTAACCGACCTTTTAGGAGAGGATGACATTGTTACCACCGAGGTGGGACAGAACCAGATATGGTCTGCAAACTATATGGGTATAAGAAAACCCCGAAAATTTATAACATCGGGTGGACTAGGCACTATGGGATATGGCTTCCCAGCGGCTATTGGGGCGAAAATCGGATGCCCCGGCTCAAAAGTGGTTTGCATTTCAGGGGACGGAAGCTTCCAGATGACAATGCAGGAAATGGGAACCATTAAACAAAACCAGCTGGGAGTAAAGGTTCTTCTGTTCAATAATTCTAGGCTGGGAATGGTGCGGGAACTTCAAAAGCTTAAATATGGCTGCCGGTATTCCCAGGTATTTCTAGACGAGAATCCTGACTTTATTAAGCTGTTTGATGCTTATGGTTTTAGGGGCAGGAGGATAGATGACAATTCCCAAGTTGAGGAAGCATTAAAGGAAATGCTTTCCGATGACAGTGTTTATCTTTTAGAGTGCAGGGTTGATCCGGAAGAGTCAACGCTATAGAGCCTTGCGGCAGAAACTGTTTAATGTTATTAATATTTTTTAATGGAGGTTTTAAAAATGGGGAAACACACTTTATCGGTTCTAGTGGAAAATCAGGCCGGGGTTTTATCTCGGATAGCCGGATTATTCAGCAGAAGAGGATTTAATATTGACAGCCTTGCGGTGGGTGTTACCGAAAACCCAGAGGTTTCGAGAATGACAATTGTAGTTGATGGGGATCAATACATTGTAGAACAGGTTACCAAGCAGCTTAATAAGCTTGTTGACGTGATAAAGATAAAGGAACTTAATGATTCGGAATCGGTGCACAGGGAGCTGGTTCTCATAAAGGTTGAGGCCAATGCGTCCACAAGGTCTGAGATAATGCAGATAGTGGAAATATTCAGGGCAAATATAATTGATGTGTCTAAAAACACCTTGACCATTGAAATATCCGGAGACACCCAAAAAATTGACGCTCTGGAGAATATGCTAAAGCAGTTTGGTATAAAGGAAATTGTCAGAACGGGTATAATAGCCATTGAAAGAGGCAGTAAAATTATAAAAATTAAGAATAGTGATGAGGAGTGATTTTTTAAAATGGCGAAAATGTATTATGACAGTGATTGCAATTTAGGTTTGCTAAAAGGAAAGACAGTAGCTATTATCGGCTATGGAAGCCAGGGACATGCACATGCACAAAATCTTAAAGATAGTGGAGTGGATGTTGTGGTAGGTTTGGCTCCTGGGTCTGCATCAAGGCAAAAGGCAATAGATGCAGGGCTGAGGGTGGAAGATACAGATAAGGCGGCTAAGGCTGCGGATGTAATAATGATGCTTGTACCGGATCAGTTGCAGAAGGCAATTTATGACGAAAGCATCAAGCCAAACTTGGAGGAAGGAAATGTTTTGGCCTTTGCCCATGGATTTGCCATCCATTTCAATATGATTGTACCTCCAGAGACCGTTGACGTTATAATGATTGCACCTAAAGGCCCCGGTCATACGGTAAGAAGTCAGTATGAAGAGGGCAGAGGAGTACCTTCACTGTTTGCGGTTTATCAGGATGCTTCCGGTAAGGCCAAAGACTATGCTCTTGCATATGCATCCGGCATAGGTGCAGGCAGGGCAGGAATTCTTGAAACTACTTTTAGAGAAGAGACCGAGACAGATTTGTTTGGTGAGCAGGCTGTTTTGTGCGGTGGGGTTACCGAACTTATGAAGGCTGGGTTTGAGACTTTGGTGAGTGCAGGATATCAGCCGGAAATAGCTTATTTTGAGTGTATTCATGAAATGAAGCTCATTGTTGACCTTATAAACCAAGGTGGATTTGCATACATGAGATACTCCATAAGTGATACTGCGGAGTACGGTGATTATATTACAGGAAAGAAGATAATCACTGAAGAAACAAGGAAGGCAATGAAGGATGTACTTAAGGATATTCAGAACGGTACCTTTGCTTCAAGATGGATAGCTGAGAACAATGCGGGCGGCAGGGCAGAACTTCTTGCAACCAGAAGAAAAGAAGCTGAACACCAGTTGGAAAAGGTGGGTGCGGAGCTCAGAAAGATGATGAGCTGGCTAAAAAAATAAGAATCTAAATATAGATACATAATATATTTCCTAACCTTTCCCGAGACGGGGAAGGTTAGGAAACTAAAATATTATTTAATATAGATATTTATAAATATGGGATTGATTCGTAAAGGAGGATCCGAAATGATCGAAAGAATTAAAATATTTGATACGACATTAAGGGACGGAGAACAAACTCCGGGAGTTAATTTAAATATTACCGAAAAGCTTGAAATAGCAAAGCAACTGGAAAAACTGGGCGTGGATGTTATTGAGGCAGGATTTGCCATTGCATCGCCCGGGGACTTTGAAGCAATAAAAGCAGTGTCTAAGGAAATAAAGAACGCTACCGTTGCAAGCCTTTCTAGGGCTATGGAAAAGGACATTGACAGGGCGTGGGAAGCTTTGAAGGAAGCTCAAAACCCCAGAATTCATACGTTTATAGCCACATCGGATATACATTTGAAATATAAGCTCAAGATGACCGAGGAGGAAGTATTGGAAAGAGCCGTTGCAATGGTTAAGTATGCAAAGAGGTATTGCTCTGATGTAGAGTTTTCCGCAGAGGATGCCAGCAGAACACGGCCAGAGTTTTTGGTTAAGGTTGTTGAAGAGGTAATAAAGGCCGGGGCTACTGTTGTAAATATTCCTGATACCGTAGGCTATTCAACCCCCACGGAGTTCGGAGGCCTGATAAAAATATTGAAGGAAAAGGTCAGCAACATTGATAAGGTGGATATCAGTGTACACTGCCATAATGATTTGGGCTTGGCGGTGGCCAATTCCCTTGCAGCAGTACTCAATGGAGCAGTTCAGGTGGAGTGTACGATAAACGGTCTTGGGGAAAGAGCGGGAAATACTGCAATGGAAGAGTTGATAATGGGTATCGATACCCGAAAGGATTTTTATGGTATAGGTCATAGCATTAATACAAGACAGATTTACAGAAGCAGCAAGCTCATAACCAGCCTTACCGGCATAAAAGTACAGCCCAATAAGGCCATAGTAGGTGCAAACGCTTTTGCCCATGAGTCGGGCATTCACCAGCATGGTGTTCTGTCCGAAAGAAGCACTTATGAGATTATGAGACCGGAGAATGTCGGTATTTCACAAAACAGAATGGTGTTAGGAAAGCATTCGGGAAGACATGCTTTTGAAGAAAGGCTCAAAGAAATGGGATATACTTCTTTGACCCCGGAAAAAATACAAAAGGCCTTTGAAAAGTTTAAGAACCTTGCAGACAAAAAGAAGGATATTCTCGACAAGGATATTGAAGCTCTGATAGAAGAAAAGGTTTTTGAAGTTCCGGAAATTTTTGAAATTGATACCTTTCAGATTACCAGCGGTAATAAAAGCGTTGCAACCTCAACCGTTACTCTCAAAAGAAATAACAACACTATTACAGAGGCTGCAACCGGAGACGGACCTGTGGATGCGGCATTTAATGCAATAGAAAGAGCGGTGGGAACAAGCTTTACTTTAGAGGATTATAATTTGAGGGCTGTAACCGAAGGAAAAGATGCATTAGGTGAAGTTACAGTGAGAATTTCCAAAGAAGGAAAGATATTTATCGGCAGGGGCGTATCAATGGATATAATTGAAGCCAGTGTAAAAGCATATGTAAATGCAATCAATAGAGCAATTAGTGAAATTGGTGAGGATGCTTTAGAGATAAAGGTGTCATAAAGATAGAAAAGACAAGATATTGTGAGGAAGGAAGAATTGATATGAAAAAGGTAGTGGTATATGACTCAACACTTAGAGACGGTGCCCAGGCACAGGGTATTTCTTTTAGTGTTGAGGACAAACTGAAAATTGTCGAGAGGCTTGACAGGCTTGGTATTAGCTATATTGAAGCAGGTAATCCCGGTTCCAACCCCAAAGACCTTGAGTTCTTTGACCGGATTTCAAGGATAAAGCTAAGGCATGCAAAAGTGATTGCCTTTGGAAGTACCAGAAGAGTGAATAAGACTGTCCATGAGGATGCCAATGTAAAGTCGCTGTTAAAGGCTGATACTCCGGCTGTGGCAATATTTGGGAAAAGCTGGGACTTTCACGTTACAGATATTTTATATACCACATTGGATGAGAACCTTAAGATGATATTTGACACCATATCCTTTTTTAAGAATAAGAACAAGGAAGTGGTGTTTGATGCGGAGCATTTCTTTGACGGCTACAAGTCCAATCCCGACTATGCAATGAAGACCGTTAAGGCGGCTGTTGAAGCCGGTGCCGACAGTATTTGTCTTTGTGACACCAACGGTGGCTCCTTTCCTGATGAGGTCTATACCATTACATCGAAAGTGGTTGACGAATTTAAGGTGGATGTGGGAATCCATTGTCACAACGACACGGGAATGGCAGTGGCCAACTCTATTATGGCAGTAAAGGCCGGGGCAGTACAGATCCAGGGTACAATAAACGGGTTTGGGGAAAGGAGCGGCAATGCCAACCTTTGCACCATAATACCCAATCTGCAGTTAAAGGCGGGTTATGACTGCGTACCTGCCGATTGTGTTCCCGATATTACGGCAGCTGCTAGGTATGTGAGTGAAATTGCCAATGTTATCCATGACGAAAGGGCACCCTATGTGGGAAAGTTTGCTTTTGCCCACAAGGCCGGTATGCATGCCGATGCGGTTAATAAAAACTCTGTTGCCTATGAGCATATAAGTCCCGAATCAGTAGGAAACGAGAGACTTTTCCTAATGTCGGAGGTAGCCGGCAGGAGTGCGGTGCTAAACCTTGTCAATAATATTGACAGCACTATTACAAAGAGCTCTCCAGAGACAAAAGTTATATTGGAGAAGCTTAAGGAATTGGAGTTCGAGGGATATCAGTATGAGGGTGCCGAAAGTTCCTTTGAGATTGTAATAAGAAAGGTTCTTGGAAAGTATCATCCCTTCTTCCAGCTTGGAGAGTTTAAGGTTGTGGTTAACGAACCCTCCATAAGCGGTGCGAATTCTTCGGCCATGATAAAGATCAAGGTGGACGGGCAGGATGAAATAACTGCAGATGAAGGCGAGGGTCCGGTGAATGCTCTGGACAAGGCAGTACGAAAGGCTTTGGAGAGGTTTTATCCCCAGATACGTGAGATGAAGCTCACCGACTACAAGGTTAGGGTTTTGGATTCAAATTCTGCTACAGCTGCAAAGGTTAGGGTTTTGATTGAGTCCACCGATGGAAAAGAGGTCTGGACTACCATCGGCGTATCCACGGACATTATCGAAGCCAGCTGGAAGGCACTGGTGGATTCGATAGAATACAAGCTTATCAAGGATATGGAAGCGGAAAAGAAAAATATGTAAGAGGCTTAAGTCACGTAATTACAGAGCCTGTAAATACTCCGCATTTTATTATGCACCTAGGTCTGAGGGAGGAAGAATAGATTGATACTGATTGGAAGGATTGTCAAGGGTACGAAAACGATAAGGCAGTCAACCTTTAAGGAGGATGATGAAGGGGCGGATTTTGCTGATTTGCTCGAAAAGGGGCTAATTGCCCTTTGCAGGGAATTGGAGATCCCTGTTCCCCTCTGGCTAAAAAAGAACACCACAGAGTTTGCCCGGTACCGAAGGACATTCTTCACAAGTGACCAATTTGTTGAGACGGTCAATTTCGATAAATTTGAGTTCAAGCTCGGCTAACACAAGGGAGACATAGGGGACGGTTCTTCCGTGTCGTACGACATGGAAGAACCGTCCCCCCTTGTGTCCAAACGAATATTGAAATATTATAAGACATATTGTATAATCCCGAGTTTGACACTTAATAAGAAAAAAAGCCCCCTAAACCGCATTTAAATAGACGGTTTGCGGGCTTTGTTGTTTGCCATAAAAGTGTAGCACAATTTTCATTTTTTGGATAATGCTAAA
>JAAYTO010000306.1 GCA_012523755.1 Clostridium sp.
ATTCCTGCGACCTTGCAACCAGTCATACTGTTACCAGTATGGCCGTAGGTCTACAGTAACAGGGTGGTGGCTAGCCTTTTCCTGTGTTAGATTTTCACCAACTGAAACTGCCAAGCTTTGCTTGGCACACCCATATTAATATGCATCTATGGCTCGAAAATAAGCATTATACCGGTCAACTGATATTAATGCCACCATCTGCCATTGATATGAGCAAATCAGCAATTTCAGGGTCAAACTGAGTTCCTTTGCATCTTTCTATTTCCTTAAGTGCATTCTCCATCGACATACCTTTTCTGTATGGTCTATCACTGGTCATGGCATCAAAAGCATCAGCTACACACATTATCCTTGCAAAAATACAAATTTCCTTCCCCTTAATTCCATGGGGATAACCCTTTCCATCATACCTTTCATGGTGCTGCAATATACCGTTTAATCCGCTTTTTAAAAACTCTACATCCTTTAGTATATTATATGCAATAACGGGATGTTTCTTTATCTCATCAAACTCTTCGTCTGTAAGTTTCCCTTCCTTATTCAGAATACTTGCTGAAATACCAATCTTTCCAATGTCGTGCAATATAGAGGCATACCTGAGGTCTTCAATCTCTTTATCAGTAAGTTTCAGTGCCCTTGCCAACTCACATGATATTTCCATAACCCTCTGGCAATGTCCCCTGGTGTAGGGATCCTTTGCCTCAATCGAATTGGACAGTGACATAACCGTCTGTAAATAACCCAGATGAATCTCATCAAAGAGTTTGGTCAGTTCCTCATTTTTTTGGTTAAGTTCCTCTTTTGTTTCATCCAACTCTTTGATATAACTGTTTAATTCCTCATTGTTTGCCGCAGACTGTTCATAAAGTGCTTCTATTTCCTCTTTTTGACTATAAATATTGTTAAACATTTCAGCATTTCTAATACTTATAGCTGCATAACACGCAATACTTTTCAGAAAATTAAAATTGGGTGCCGAAAACGTACCTTCCATTGGATTAGCAATAAAAACCACACCGGTTGTATCATTTGAAACATTTAATGAAATTGCTACAATCTTACCTAGACTTTTGTCCGAAAGAATCTCAATTCTCGTATCTTCACTAAAATTACTCTCAGTAAGTGTATGTACATATTTAGTATAGTTTAAATTGCCTATATTCGTGAAGCTTTTATTGCCGTATTCATAGTTTATTACAGGTATTTTCGTCTTTTTATCAATAAAATAAGCATGACACCATTCACAGCCTGTAATTCTTTTTAGTACGTTATATATATACTCGATAATAGTCTTAACCTCAAAAGTAGATGTGATAATTTTTGACACCTCATGAAGAGACTCCAATTCTTCTTCTAGCTTTATTACTTTTTTGTTTAGATCTGACAATATGTTAAAATTATTATGTTCTGAAAAAGTCCTCATCAAATAGTCAATAATAAGATACAGTAAAATAAGTACTACAACCAGACCTGGAATTAGTTCTGTAGTACTAATGAATTCGATAATCATAAGCATTAATATTAAAAATATAGATAAGTATTTAATAACCGGTATAACGGATTTTTCTTGCATAAATTACCTCCGCCTCAGGTAATATACTACAGATAAAACAAAGTTCAATAATATATATGATTTGTGAAAGCCTAAACAAAGGAATGCAACTGTTTTTCGCAAAACGTATAAAATATCAATCCTTAATCTGTATATCGGCAAAACTGCATAATATTTTAATAAAACTCTTCATGAAAAAATAACAATAAAAGGCTAAGGGACGTCGAGGTCAATCCTTTTTGTAAAATCCCGCAAATAAAGGTGAAGAGAAAATATTCCACCACTTAAGTTTTGGGACAAAGGCGAACAAAAAAAGAAGGGAGCTCCTTCATTTCCCTTCGTTTTTATTGCTTGCACTTAGTTACCAGTTTTATTGGTTGCACTTAGTTATCAGTGACTTGCTTGATTTTAAAACCTTCTGGCAATATGGAGTTGTGTTAATTATGAAACCTACTTTTGTTCGTCCAAAACAACACTTAATGTGAGTTCCTCTCCCTTTCCTTCCTCTTGGTATCTGTAAATTTTTACTTTAACCATGTCTTCGGGCTTGTATTTGTTCTTTTGTTCTTCTAATTCCTCATAGGTTTTAACCCTTACACCATTGAACTCGGTAATAACATCATCCTTTTGAATTCCAGCTTTATAAGCTGCACTAAATATTTCAACCTTGTATACGAGTATGCCCTCCGGAATACCAAAGCGGTCAGCCACTTCTTTAGTAAACCCGGTATTAACCTGTATACCTAAAGACGGTCTTCCTCTTACATACTTGAACTCAATAAGACTGTCGGTTATTTCCTTTGCCTTATTCACAGGTATTGCAAATCCAAGACCCTCATAATCAAATCCGCCAATTTTTGCAGTATTCACTCCGATAAGTTTGCCCTCGGCATTGACAAGAGCACCACCACTGTTACCCGGGTTTATCGAAGCATCAGTCTGTATCAGTTTAAGTTCCTTATCATCGGTAATAGGTATTTTCCTATTGAGTCCGCTTATTACTCCAACAGTAACCGAACCCATATACTCAAGCCCTCCGGGGTTACCGATGGCAACTGCGAGCTCCCCTACCTTGACTTCATCAGAGTTTCCAAATTCAACAGCCGGCAAGCTACTAGCGTCAATCTTTAAAACTGCTAGGTCTGTTTTTGTATCTCTTCCTACAACCGTTGCATCATAGGGTTTATCCGGGTTGCTCGGCAATATCACCTGAATCTTTGCATTCTGAACCAGATTGTTCGTTGAGCCACTCAAAGCCTTTTCAATAACATGGTTATTTGTCATGATGTATCCATCACTTCTGATTATTATGCCCGAACCCTGTTCTTCCGACTGGCTTGGAGAAAAGAGCCAGAAGTCATTAGATGTTGTCGACTTAACACTTATACCAACCACTGAAGGACCCACCTTCTCAGCAATTGCAACAACAGGAGAGTCGGCACTTTCAATAACTACTTTCCTGTACATGTCCGACTCGTTTTTGCTTATAACAGAGTCAGAGTCGTTTTCTCCAATTGCCCCATTGCCTAAAATTGACTGAACCGGGGATTTTAGTGCAGGAATGCCAAACATGAAGAAGCCTCCCACCACCGAACCTCCAATAATGGAACTCATCAGGGCAACGACTATCATCTGCAGCAAAACACCCTTTTTATTCTTTTTAGACTTTTTATAGCTCTCGGTATAATACGGTGAAGACGATAGATCCTTATTTACCGTTTCATACTTCTTTTCAGTACCTAAAGTGTTTTCAAAATTTTGAGTGTTTTCCGCACCGGACAAAGCGTCTGCATTATAGCTATTATCCACTTTTTCACTTCCGGTATCATCGTTCGATTCTACTGTACCGCTATTCTTTTCCTCATTGATTAATTCATCATGATTGTTTAAACCGTCGTAATTATAATCATCCATACCCAACACTCCTTTCACAAAACAACTAATTTTCTTTTGTTATATTTATTATAATTAATGAATTTGAAAAACCTATGAATAAACTGTTAATAATAAAAAGGTTTACATGTTTTCATCGTTGCTTCCGCTATCTAAGGTAAAATAGAATCTGGTTCCCTTGCCCGCCTGACTCTCCACCCATATCTTTTGCCGATGGTCATTGATTATGTTTCTTACTATAGCAAGTCCGAGACCCGTCCCGGTTTTCTCCTCGCTCCTTGATTTATCTGACTTATAAAATCTTTCCCAAATAAGGTCAATTTCATTACTATCTATTCCTATTCCGTTATCTTCAACACATACCAATATCTTGCTTTTAATCCTTGATGTAGACAGTGCTATCTTTCCGCCCGGTTGAACAAATTTGATGGCATTGTGTAAAAGGTTTATAATTACTCTTTCAATAGAGTCTATATCTGCTTTTACATACATAACCTCTTCTTCAAATTTTGCCTCAATATTAATATCTTTTTCCGTTATAAAGCTCTCAAGCTTTATAATGCACCTTCTTATAAGTTCATTAATGTTGAAGTCAACCGGATTAACACTAACCTCTCCCGCCTCTATCCTAGCAAGGTCTAGAATATCTGTGGTAAGCCTATTTAGCCTTTTTATCTCGTCCCTGACAATAACAAGGTATTCTTTTTGTCTTTGTGGAGGTATGGTTCCATCTAAAATACCCTCAATAAACCCATGTATTGAAGTCATTGGCGTTCTAAGTTCATGGGACACATTGGCAATAAAACCTCTGCGCATATTTTCAAGATTCTGAAGAGCACCAGCCATATTGTTAAAGCTCCTTGCCAGTTCTCCTATCTCATCCTCGGAATTGATATTGAGTCTCTCATTAAATTCCCCATTCGCAATATGTTTTGCGGCACTGTTAATCTTCTTTAAAGGTCTTGAAAGCCTTAATGAAAAAATATAGACTAATATAATTGATATTATTATTGAGACTGCTACGGCAAACATAAAGAACTTAAACACATTACTTCTCGCCCTCTGAACCTCCGGAATAGGCGTATGAAGATAAACTGCTCCTAAAACCTCTCCATCATATATAAACGGTTTTTCAATGGTCAGCCATGAGACATCGGTTTCTTTAAACAAACCATAAAAATCGCCCATTTCCTTTACCATAGACTTATTTCCGCTCATTACATCCATATACTGGCTTGGGTTCTGTAATCTTAAATTTCCGTCCTCGTCCCTAAGCTTGTTTTCTATTATTTGATTTACTATCCCCTGATTGCCTTCCATGATACGGATTTGACCGTCAGTCGAAACAATCCATATAAGAGAACTTGTGTTTTTGCTGTGGGCATTCAATATGCTTTCCATATTGCTCCAGTATGCACTGTGCAAAAACGGGAAATAAGAGCTATTGTAATAACTGTAATAAAAAGAAACATAATCGGATAACATATCTGTTATGCTTTCCCCGGTGCGGTTTAAAAGATTCACCTTTTCCTCCGAAGCGAAATTACCAAGAAAAAAATAAAGCATTGCTCCTGTAATGGTGGTACTGATAAGCAGAATGGCAATAAATATAACAACAATCTTGCTAAATATTGTCTTTAGCATTATTTCACCTCAAACTTGTATCCAACGCCCCAGACAGTCTTAAGCTGCCAGCTTTGGCCCTCACTGTTAATCTTCTCACGAAGCCTTTTTACGTGAACATCAACAGTCCTTGAATCTCCGTAAAAATCAAATCCCCACACCTGCTCCAAAAGCTGTTCCCTGGTAAACACCTTGTTGGGATTTGATGCAAGAAAAAACATAAGTTCCAGCTCTTTTGGCGGAAATTCCAACTCCTTGCCATTCACTTTCATAGTATAGTTTGTCTTGTTTATTACAAGGTTAGGGTATACTATTTCCTGAACATCCATATCCCTGTGCTCATATCTTCTAAGAACAGCCTTCACTCTAGCAACCAGTTCCTTCGGTTCAAAGGGCTTTACTATATAATCGTCAGCTCCCAATTCCAGACCCAGTACCTTATCAAAGGTCTCACCCTTTGCCGAAAGCATAATAATCGGAATATTGCTGATTTTCCTTATTTCACGGCAAACCTGCCATCCATCTGCTCCCGGTAGCATAATATCAAGAATAACTATGTTTGGGGCAAAGTTCTTAAATCCATCAAGTGCTTTCATTCCATTGTACACAGTTAAAACCTCAAAACCTTCCTTTTCCATATACAACCTTATCAGTTCGCAAATATTGACATCGTCATCAATTACAAGCACCCTAGTTTTATTATTCATAATACCCACTCACCTCAATTTTTTACACTGTTAAAAAAACCAATACGTTGCAGTTATTAAATAATCAGTTCAGTATATCAACTCTGATGGGTAAACTGTTTAGAACTATATTCTGCATTTTTATCTCCTCCTGAAGCTTCTTCTGCTCTTCCTTCAATTCGTTAACGGTATCCGTAAGCTTTTCATTTTCCTTTATCAAAAATTCAATCATGTTCTTAATTTCATTAATGGAAATCCTGTCCTCTTGCCTCATTTCTATTCCCCCCGATAAATCAATTAATAATTTAAGTAGAATATATTATAGAAATATAGCCAATCTTGATTTGTTTTGTCTTCGTTATTGTATATTATAGCAAAATAATTGCTTTGTGAATACTATAATTATTCTTCTAATAAAATCCTAATATAAAAAGCAGTAATGCCTTTGCTCCCATAACCTTATTTTGCCCCCTGCATTTTATTGTATTGTCTCGAGTTTGACAGTTGATGAATGCAATAGAGGCGATAAACGTTGAAATTTAAAGGTTTACGCCTCTTTTTTATTTTTCAAAAATGTTGTATGGAATGGCCTTTAATAATTTTTCTTACACCTTTTGTTGAGTTCCTTTG
>JAAYTO010000307.1 GCA_012523755.1 Clostridium sp.
CACGCCATATCTTAGTAATCCCGGGGGCATTTCTTAAAAAATGATTTTCTTGCCTGAATATTAAATGCTGAAATGGCATTTTAAAAAACTCTCTTGTGAGAGTATTGGCAGGAGATGGGTTCATGCTTTTACCGTGACACTTACTGAACTTATCCTTGAATGTTTTTAGCTAGGTTTGTTATAATAACTTAGTGTATTATTTAAGGGGATTTATGTTCATATGAAAACAATAATTGTTGCTGTAAACTCAAAATATATCCATTCATCACTGGCACCATGGTATCTTAAGGCAGCCTGTAAAAATAATTGCGGGACGGTAAAGGTGATGGAATTTACCATAAATGACGATCCGGATTTTGTTCTGTCACGGATATATGCTGAAGACTGTGATGTTGCTGCTTTTTCCTGCTATATTTGGAATATAACCTTTGTTCTTAGAGTAGCTGAAAACCTAAAGAAAGTATTGCCGAATATAAAAATAGTGCTTGGCGGCCCGGAGGTTTCATACGATTCCGAACAAGTTTTGCAGTTACATCCGTTTGTGGACTTTGTTATATCCGGTGAAGGCGAAAGTACTTTTAATGCTTTGCTTAGGTTTTTGAACGGGAGAGAACAAGAACTTTCCGGCATTAAAGGCTTAAGTTTTAGAGAAGATGAGAGAATAAACGTTTCCAATTCTTTTCCTTTGGAGAAGGATCTTGATTTGATCCCTTCTCCATACAATGATGAAATGCTTTCTTGTGTTGGAAACAGAATTGTTTATTTTGAAGCCTCAAGGGGATGTCCGTTTTCCTGTTCTTACTGCATTTCTTCAACCTTTGAAGGGGTACGGTATTTTTCGATGGAAAGGGTTAAGGCGGAACTTCGTTTTTTATTGTCAGCAGGGGTTAAGCTTGTAAAGTTTGTAGACAGAACCTTTAACTGTAACAGGGAAAGGGCGAAGGCTATATTTGAGTTTATTATAGATAATGCCGGGGATACTGTTTTCCACTTTGAAGCAGCAGCAGACCTGTTTGATGAAGAGATAGTTGAAATATTGTCGAGGGCACCAAAAGGATTGATTCAGTTTGAAATAGGTATACAATCAACTAATGAGGCTTCCCTTGAAGCAGTAAAAAGGAAAACCAATATAAAAAAAGTGTTATACTATGTAAAACGACTTGAGGAACTGGGGAACATACATATTCATGTGGATCTGATAGCCGGTCTTCCGTTGGAGGACTATTCTTCATTCAAAAACTCTTTTAATGAAGCCTATAACCTATATCCCCACCAGCTGCAGCTGGGTTTTCTAAAGCTGCTGAAGGGTTCTGGCATAAGGGAGGAATGTTCGAAATATGGGTATAAATTTCGGGAATATCCTCCTTATGAGGTTTTAGGCAATAATTTCTTAAGCTTTGAGGAAATTATTAGATTGAAAAGAGTAGAGAAGGTTTTGGAGCGGTATTATAACTCTGCAAGATTTAAAAAATCTCTTAAGTACATAATCAACAAATTTTTTGCTTCACCCTTTGAGTTTTTTGAGGAACTATCACTTTTTTATTTGAAAGAGGGCTGCTTTGAACGGTCAATTTCAAGCAGAGAGCTTTATACAATACTCGTAAAATTTATTAGAGAATCCAACAAAAAAATCAATCTGACAATGCTTAACGAGCTATTAAGGTTTGATTTTTTAGTCTCTGACAATACAAATAATCTTCCGATAGGGATAGAACGCATTTACCAAGATAGTTTTAAGACAAAATGCATTGAGTTTCTAAAAGTTCAGGATAATATAGCAAAGTTTCTTCCGGAATTCTATGGTGAACAACCAAAAAAAATATACAACAGGGTTCATTTTGAGCTTTTCCGGTATGATATCACAGAAAATCACGACACACCGCTAAAGAAGAATACTGTAATCCTGTTTAATTACAGTGAAAAGGATCCAGTGACAGGACACTACAGTTTTAAAAAAATTCAACTTCCATCGGATTAATTATTTATCGATACGGTTACTTTAGTACCTCTAGGGGTGTTAGGTGATATTTGTATGCTGTCACAGAGCTTTTTTATAATTAAAAGTCCCCAACCCCGACCTTTTAATGTGTCTTGATTCATGTTCTGCTCATCAAGATTCAATACTGATGCATCAAAGCCCGTACCTTCATCTGACATTTCAAGTTGTATCATATTTTCCTTTCTACTCATGCTAAAGCAGACTTCACCAGCACTTTTACCATATCCATGTTCAAGAGAGTTAATAAGTAATTCATGAGTGGCACTTTTAAGCTTAAAAATAGTCTTTTCATCCGAGGTCATGTTGTTTATTACATCCTCGCATACGAATAGAAACTTTTCAATACTGTCTTTATCGAAAGGAATATAGGCATTGAGCTTATAACTTAATATTTGCATATACAGATCCTCCGTATGCAGAATACTTGTAACGCATAAGTTCAGAATGAAATTCTTCGGTTACAGAAAAATTTCCTTATGTTTGATTATATCATAAAGCATTTGAAAATTAAATACAATAAAAAGGATGAATATTTTTCTTCACATTTGTTTAATGCATCCCAATAAAAAAGTTATATATGAAGGTTTTATGTTTGTTTTGACAGAAAAAATTTGATATATTATATGTATAAATTTTATATGAATTTATCGATAAAGGGTGAAAATAGTGTTTGAGTGCAATGATAAAGAAATGCTAAAGATTATGGTTGATTCTTTGGGCAAATACCTCAAGGCAGCGGGGCGTCTATCGAAGCAAAGGTTTGATGAATTGTCAGAATATAATGGACTTTTATGGCTTGAGATAACAAAACAGAAGGAAATTCTTGAGAGCATACTGTCAAGGCTGGATAATGAACTTGAGACAGGTGAAGGGGATGTAACCAAGGAAGATAGCAATAAAGCTTTTAGTGATACGGTTAATGGTCCGCTAAAGTTGTATGAACAGATGGTGAATTTTCTCAAAAAGCAAAAGTACACTGAGATGCATTGGGTAAGGGTATATTCTGTGAAGTTTCCACAGCAGGACTTTAATGATTTTGAAATAAAATATTTTGAACATAAGGATCTTTTGCAGGAAGACAAAAACTATCTTTTATTCGGAAATACCGCAAATAACTACATCTTACGTAAAAATGGGAACGAAATTGTTGGGGATACAAACCAATGCTTTGAGTATATACTGCGTTTTTGGAGTCAGTTAAAATAGTGGCAAATACAATAAATTATTGGTTGGGTAATGGACTTATGGAGTATTTGAGTGGAGTAGTGGAGAGAATAACTTTTATAAATGAAGAGAATGGTTTTTGTGTAATAAAAATAAAATCCAAGGGCTTTTCCGAACTTGTGACAGTGGTGGGTAACATGGCATCCGTCAATGTTGGAACTGTGGTAAGCCTTAAGGGTGAGTGGAAATATGATGCCAAATATGGAAAACAGTTTTGCGTGATTAGCTATAATGAGACCATGCCTGCTACTATTGCCGGAATGGAAAAATATCTGGGAAGTGGGCTTATTAAAGGGATTGGACCTGTAAATGCAAAAAGAATAGTAAAGGCTTTTAGGGAAGATACCATAAGGGTTATTGAAGAGGAACCGGAGAGACTGGGGGAAGTTGAAGGAATTGGACCAAAAAGGATTGAAATGATAAAAAAAGCATGGCAGGATCAGAAGGAAATAAAAAATGTTATGCTTTTTTTGCAGTCTAATGGTGTATCTACTGCATATGCCGTAAAAATATATAAAACCTACGGAAGTGACAGCATAGAAGTAGTAAAGGACAATCCCTATAGATTGGCGGATGACATCTGGGGAATAGGATTTAGGACTGCTGATCGAATAGCTCAAGGCATGGGTTATGATAGAGAATCCTATCAACGATTAAGGGCAGGAATAATATATGTGCTAAATGAGTTTGCCAATGACGGGCACTGTTTTGCAAGAAGAGATGAGCTTATAAAAAGATCCTCGGAAATACTTGAGATGGGGGAAGAGGATATTGATTCAGCTATACGGAGCATGCTTGAGGAGAAATCCATAATTATGGAGTATGATGATGCTATATATCTTCCACCTTTTTATTACAGCGAGGTGGGGGTTGCCAGAAGGATAATGGAGATTGTACGAACAAAGAGCAAGTACTGTTCTTATAACCCGGGTGAAATAATTCAAAGAATTCAGAAGGAATGCGAAATCGAATATGATGATGTACAGGTTGAGGCCATTGAGAAAGCCATTACTTCAAAGTTCATGGTTCTAACAGGAGGACCGGGCACGGGAAAGACTACAACAACCTTGGCTATAATAAAGGCCTTTGAAAGCCTTAGGGCTAACGTATTACTTGCTGCACCCACCGGAAGAGCAGCGAAGAGGATGTCTGAGGCTACCGGCAAGGATGCACAGACTGTGCATCGACTTTTGAAATACAGCCCGCTAGAGGGATATAAAAACAATGGGGAAAACCCGTTAGACTGTGATGCACTAATAATTGATGAGACATCTATGATTGATATTATTCTTATGTATAACCTTTTAAAAGCGGTTTCAGACGATACTGTGGTAATTTTGGTGGGAGACGTAGATCAACTTCCTTCAGTGGGAGCCGGAAATGTTTTAAAGGAAGTCATTGATTCTGATGCGGTTACTGTCGTAAGACTTAACAGAATTTTCCGTCAAGCCCAAGGGAGTGCAATCATAATGAATGCCCATAAAATAAATCATGGAGAGTTTCCCGTACTAAAATGCGGTAAGAACAGTGATTTTTTCTTTATTGAAGAGGAAGATCCGGAGAAAATAGTGGGACTTATAGGGCAGCTATGCAAAGAGCGTCTTCCAAAATACTATAAAGTAGATTCTGTAAACGATATTCAGGTTCTATGTCCAATGCTCAAAGGTGCTGTGGGAGCACATAATTTAAATGTTATTCTTCAAGAGGCCTTAAATCCTTCTGGTATTTCAATCAAGTATGGCGGTATAAATTACAAAGTTAATGATAAAGTTATGCAAATAAAGAACAATTATGACAAAAACGTATTCAATGGTGATATAGGACGGATAACTGTTATAGACCGCGAGGAAAAGGTTGTATGTATAAGGTTCGACGACAATGAGGTTGAGTATGATGTTACAGAAATGGATGAGGTTACCCTGGCTTATGCTGTTACAGTACATAAAAGTCAGGGAAGCGAGTACAGTATTGTAATCGCACCTTTTACGATGCAGCACTACATGATGCTTCAGAGAAATCTGTTATATACATGTGTGACAAGGGCGAAAAAGGTGATTGTTCTTATCGGTTCCAAAAAAGCACTGGGATATTGCACAAGAAATTCTAAAAGCATTGATAGAAACACCATGCTTGCACTGAGACTGCAGGAATTTTTAAGTACAACGAAGCGATAAATGTTCCCCGATTCTATACGTGGAGGGTACAGATCTGCCTTTCAGGCGGCGAGCAATCTTTAGCCTCGTTGAATCGAGGCATCATAACCTTGTAATAGACTTAAGTTTTAGTGTTTTTGAACTTAAAATAAAAGCTTCGGAGGTTTTGGTAACCTCTGAAGCTTTTAAATATATGTTAACTTACAGTTTGCTTTATCTTAAAGGAAGTTCGGAAATCTTTCTCAACACATATCTTTTTAGAATGGTTAAATCTGTTGAATCTACATCACCATCGTCATTTACATCGGCTGCCCTTAGATTTACCCCGGATGGATTTTTCTTTAACAGAATCCTTTTTAACAGCGTTAAGTCGGAAGAATCAATGAAACCATCATCATTTATATCACCAAAAGTAAACGAAACATTTGTTGGGCTTGGTGTCGGTGATTCTATTGGTTTTGTAGGCGTTGGTGTAGGATTCGTAGTCGTAGGTTTTGTAGAAGGTATGGACATGCCATAATATTCACTTAATGACATTCCGTTTTTTCCAAGGGGTATTTGGTGATCAAGCCCTATGAACTTGCCACCGGATTGCCATAACGCAGGTTTCAACAATCCGTATTTTTCTTCGTCCCAGGTTGACCAATCATTACCTAACAATCCTCCGGTATCTCCTGAATTCGGATTAATGCACCAGAATGTGTGGTGTATACGGTTATCAATCATGTAATCTCTTAAGAGAGTCATCCATTTCTGGTTTTTCCCGCCGTCCATATGTCCTCCCCACTCGCCTATGAGAAGTGGTGCAATTCCTTGGTCATTAATATATGCCCAAGTATCATACCAATAGTCATCCAATAAGGTTTGTGTTGTAAAATTCTTATCAAACCATGTCTGTGCATAAACGGAAGGACCGTAATCATGGGGAGAATATACAATTTGACTGTTTAGAGGTCCTAAATCAATAGGATAATCCTTAACTCCTCTTAAATTACCACCCCACCATGCACCATGCCACGGAGATGCATCACCTGTTGCTCCCCAAACATCGGGGGTCTCAAAGGTATAACCTAATTCAGTTTTGGGATATTGTTCAATACCCTCTATCATTATCAATAGATTTGGGTTTACATCAAGGATTGCCTTTGCACACCTTTCAGCAGCATATTTCCAGTTGTTTTCGTCGGTGGAATCGTCCCATTTTGCAAGCAAAGGAGGCATTTCAACCGAATATCCCCGCTTACCGTGGGGTTCATTTTGAAGATCTAGGGCTAATATGGTGTCATCGTTTTTGTATTTGTCAGCCAGCCAGACTAAAGTATCTATCCACATATCCGTAGTAACTAGTCCACAAGTACTTCCTTCTATGCCATACCACAGTTCATACATATGTCCTGAATTATTGGCATCCGGGCTATGCACATCCACCATTACCTTAATCCCCAACTCTTTACAATAACCTATTATAATATCAAATATTTCCATACTGTTTTTTACATCGTCGGTCTCTGGGTCGTAAAAATCAGGGTTTATAACGTGATATGGCGGATTATTGCTGGCTGTTACACTGGCTACCGGATTTGGTTCTCCAATCATCCAGCTGTAAAGAAGTTCGGTGGAAATGGGTATTCTTAAGAAACCAATACCCCTGTCAGCTATGTCGGACAGGATGTCTTTAACATCGTACCAAGCACCGTGGAAGCAGTTTTCACTGCAGTTAAAGCCAAACCAGTTGGCTCCTGTAAGCCACACTTCATTTCCGTACATGTCGTAAATCTTGTTGCCCCTACAATGCAACCAGTCATCATTGTTGCTGTCAACAGTAGCAGCTATAGGTTTGGTATTTGTTGAAAAATAAATTACAGAAATAACCATCGCTACAGCAACAAGTAAACATAGTATTTTCCCTTTTTTCATAAAATTCTTTCCCCCTATAAAAAATTTATTTTTATTTGTTTATAAATTAACTTAAGTTGTAATCTAAGAGAAAAGCATGTGCCTCTATATTATGAATTGCACAAATTCTTATTATGAAGGATTTAATTGCTTCAAAATAAAAAAATTCTCTGATACTATTATTTTATTAAAGATTTTAAATTAAATCAACCTAAATTAACCACGGTAAAAGCATGAACCCATCTCCTGCCAATACTCTCACAAGAGAGTTTTTTAAAATGCCATTTCAGCATTTAATATTCAGGCAAGAAAATCATTTTTTAAGAAATGCCCC
>JAAYTO010000022.1 GCA_012523755.1 Clostridium sp.
ACTATGACTATACTGATTTATCAAATGCAAGTCCACGAAAACAACATTGGATATGGAAATATAAATATTTATGTGTTATGCCTGAAAACGAAAAAGGTAAAAGAGTTATTGAAGAATATATAAAAAACAATCAATAAAATTATGTTTCAGAGGACTCTTAGGAGTCTTTTTTTTACTTATCCTCTATATTCATTGCCTTCCATGATAATCTGAAAGTGCTTATTGATGTTTTACAGACCGGGCGAGGATATCAGCCGTATTTTCAGTAAAATATGAAGAAAGAATAAGTATAGTAAATATTGAAGAAAAGTTAAGTATATGGTATTTTTTAAAGCATAATTTTGATAAAATAACACTGTAACATTTGAAGGATAAATATAATAAGGTATTGATGAAATCAGATATAATATCTTTGAAAATCGGAAGTAGGAGATTAGAATATGAAGAAAATTACTGTTTTAGCTTTATGTATAATGCTGCTGGTTGGATGTAATGATAATTTACCGTCGGATAATAAATCAATTACCTCAACACCTGATAAGGTACAAAACACTGCTGAGGTGTCAAAAAGTGAAGAGGAAGTTCTTCTTGAAAATTTCATGGAAGATGCCTCCGTTCCACAAGATGTAAGAAATGATCTGATTGAGGCTATGCACGGAAATACAACCAAACAAGACAGTATTTCGTATGAGGATTTCAATTTCAAATATGAAGTCTTTAGCAGTATAGACGGCGATAAGGAAATTTCAAAAGCCGAGTGTTATTTTAATGTTGCATTCTTGTACTTCAATGGTGATGAGAATTCAAAATTTACGGTTGATAAAGAAAAGGCTCTTAAATGGTGGAAGCTTTCTTCCGATAACGGCTTTTATCTGGGTGCTGTCTATGCAGGTGATATACTTATAGAAGGGGATGGTATGCCCCGGGATTATTCCAAGGCTTTTGATTTTTATCAAAAAGCTCATGAGCTCAGTGAAAACGGTATTGTATATGAAAGGCTTGGCGACTGCTATTACTTTGGATACGGAACTCAAGAGGACAAAAATAAGGCATATGAATGCTATTTAAACAGTGCTTTTGGTGGGGATTCTCAAGGACTCTACAAACTACTCAAGATGACAGATGAAGGTTATGGAAATGTCGATAAATTGCTGCTTTCAAAGGCAGCCAGCAGCATTGATTACGACAGTGGATATTTTGAAGTTGCATATGGCGATATTGACAGCTATAAAATGAGAGACGATAAAAAGGCGGTGGTTGAACGTTTGACTGAATATTGGGATAAGGAAACAGACCCTGCAGTTAAAGGAATGAAAGCCTCGAATCCATCGAACAAATGGTTTTCGTCTGATTTTCTCAACGAAATCAAAAAAACCGTGTATTCTTATTCATATTATGGATTTGTTGAAGAGAAAGGTGTTATACCCAACCTAACTTTAGAAGAAGTCAATTCTAAAATAAAGGATGTGGAAAGTGAAGAAAATCCTTTGTATTACACCCTGAAAGCTTCATGGGGACACCGGGGATTCTATGAATATGATTTTACAGGGGACGGCAAAACTGAACTATTCTTTAACGTTAACTCCGGTGCAGGAGGTGCATTTATGGCTGACGGAATTGTTATACTCAACTTGAATGAAGACGGAAAATATGAATATTTAACTGATAATTACGGCTATGCACTTCGTGACGGGGTCCGGCTTGTTCAGTATGGCGGCAAATATTATTTTCTTGCGAATCCTTTTTCCGATTTCGGTGATGCACCATACGACATGGATGCTTTTATTTTTGATGAGAAGGGTGATTGGCACAGTGCCAGTTTAATTTGCAAGGACTATAAGGCAAAAAAAGTTGTAAGCTCTAAGGATGATGACTATATATCAAAGCATAAGCTCGAGGGCTTTTTGGAAACTGCCGAAAAAGAGGCAGAGTCAGCTATTATGGACACAAGGGAGCATAGGGTATATAAGCAAGAAAGGCTAAAGGAAATTAATTTTTCTAAAGAAAAGGAACAGCTTGAAAATAATTATCTTTCAGGAGAAAGTGGAGTTGACGGATATTTCGAGGCAGACATTAACAATGACGGAAAACTGGAGTTTATTAAAATTGGCCATTTGATCAGCGACGTAGGAAAGTACTATTACGATATCAACTGTTTTGATGTGTTTTCGGATAAAGAAGATATGGAGAACAATGCTGTTGCTATAAATAAAACGGACATATCCAACTTTGATTACTTTGGACTATTGTCCTTTGGCAATCTATATGCTGATTACTTACCCATCAGCTCAAAACTTGTTCAATTTTGGACTCAAATATATGGCGATAAAACCTATTGCATGGCTGTCACAAAACAAGAAGAACTTTATACACTCCAGGTATATATAATTGAAAACGGGGTATCAAAATGTATATATAAATCTCTATATTTTGATGAATTTCAAGGAATGGATGTGAAGTTTGATTTAAAATCTTACTTAGATGGCAGGGTTTGAAATTATTTATCAAATAGTTTTATTTTTACCTATACGAATTAATAAATTTAACTTAACTACTGCAAGAAGTCTCGCAACCTCTTAGGTGGGAGGTGAACTTAGAGTATAATTATAGTTGGCAAGACAAGTAAATAATTAGGAGATATCCGAAGATATCTCCCATATACATAAATCATCCTGTATAATGTTAATTGACGAAAAAAACATTGATAGGAGTAGATTTATGTATAACCTAAGTGTAAACGGAAACGGTGTTAATTTCAAGGATTTAGAGAAAAAAATATATAAATATGCCTGTGAACAGGCATGTAAGATGATGACAGAGATTCTGACAAATTTAGATAA
>JAAYTO010000023.1 GCA_012523755.1 Clostridium sp.
CTCCCTTTGTATAATTTCTTACCCATTTAGTATAACCCCACTTTTCATTATCTATGGGTAATATCTTACTACAAAGGCTCAATAAAGTTTATCTGTAATTTATGCCATGGCTTAATCTTCCTTCATGATTTCACCGTGTTATGAGGGAACAGGGCTAACGCATGAATATTATGCCCAACTAAGAATTCTGTAAAGAATTTTTTAAAATTTGTGAAGTGCCACATCTATCAAGCTGTAAGTTGTATATCTTGATTAGGATAATTAATTTTTTGAATACTTTTTAAACATAAAAATTAAACATAAAAAGCCTCCTGATAAATTCTATATGTAATAAATAAAATGTAATTTTACTAAACCTTATCAAGAGTAACCCTTTATTTTATCTATCAGATTATTAATATAATTAAAAATTAAGGAATATTTTAAAGTTTGAAATATATTCAAAGTAAAAAATCATCTTGTCATCAACCAGCCATGCCCAAAGCCTTTTTCTATTACGGTTTCGCCAGAAAAAACTGTTACGGGGCATTTGGTGCTTCGGGCAAGGCCAGCATTTAGACGTTGGAAGGGAGGTATGGTTTTATACTCTAATTAAAGTGTCTTCATATTATAACACCGCAGTTCGCAAAAAATTTTTCAGTTGTGGAAAAATTTTCTTACCTCATAACTATTCATAGTCATCCGGTGTTTTGCTAAATTTCCTTAAAAAAATTGCAACATCTATCATATGTATTATATTATCTCTGTTTATATCATAGTTCTCTATATACATATTATCTCCCCTATAGCTACCAAAACATTCTACCAGTTAAACAGATCTTTCATGTCTATAGCATTGTCCTGTACGAAATTTTGACCCCCTCTTTCACCGCCCGTTTATTTTTACCACTTTCTAATACCAAAGTAAAATAAAACAGAAACCATGCTTCCTTCTTTCCTCTCCCAAACTCCCCTAGTTCCCAATCAATCCGCGGATATAATCTCTCAAAAAGATAAAACCTCAGTGCTCCTTCTTTACCTGCTCTTTCCCACCAATTAGATATTCCAGAACATCAAATTTTCAGGGTTGCATATGCAATTTTTTATATAATTTTTTATATATAATTATTAAATTCAAATCCCATTTTAATATAACAAATATGCTTTAACAACCTGAGTATACAATATTTGAGATAATAAACAAGATGTTTGCTGTCATCAAAATCATTACATTTGTCATAAGTTTTCCGCTCAATATTACAGGTGTCATTAATATGAGAACTTCTTATAAGACAATAATAATGTAAAATAAATTGCATTTCATTTAAAATATGGTACTATATTATTAAAAAAATGATTTTTGGGGGGTAATTTGTGAAAAAACATAATATTAACACTACAGCAAAGAAAAATGTCATAATTTTCATCATGCTCATAACAATTTTCATTTCCGGATGCACACAAGAAGTTAAAAACGACCAGAAGCTAGTGGTAGCAGTACAGCATGGAGTCACAACTCTAGACCCTGCATTCCTAAGATTATTGAATGAGCAATACATAGCTTGTAACTTGTGGGAAGGGCTTGTAAGAAAGGATCTTAATGGCTCGATTGAACCGGGCATAGCGGAAAGTTGGAAAATATCGCAGGATGGTTTGAAGTATACATTTAATCTGAGAAAAAATGCCCTTTGGAGTGATGGCAAACCTGTTACAGCCTACGATTTTGAGTATGCATGGAAACGGGCTTTAGACCCTGGCAAGGACTCTGCTGTTGCATTCATGATGTATTTTCTTAAGAACGGTGAAGCTTACAATAGAAATGAATGTCAAAAAGATGATGTGGGGGTTAAGGCGATAGACAATCATACTCTCGAAGTAAATCTTCAAAATCCTACACCATACTTTTTGGAAATACTAAACTACCATACTTATTACCCCGTAAGACAGGATATTGTCGAAAAAGACCCGAACTCATGGTATAGAAAACCATATATGATGGTGAGTAACGGCCCTTTCTGCTTAGAGGAATGGAATGAGAATAAGCAGATTAAAACAATAAAAAATTCATATTATTGGGACAAGGATAGTGTAAAACTTAATTCCATTGAATATCTTATAGAAAGAGTAGACGATGACGAAATATGGACAAGATATCTCAATGAAAAGGTGCATTTTGGATATGTGTTTCCGTCATATATTAATAAAGCAGACGAAATTGCCTCCAAGAAAAACAATGTGCTTGCCGATGATTGCCTGACTACTTATTACTTGTGCATTAATTCCAAAAATGAACCCTTTAGCGATATAAGGGTTAGACAAGCTTTAGAACTTGCACTTAACAGAAACCACATTGTAGAAGAACGCAAAATGAATGAAAAAGTAGCTACCGGATTTGTTCCCCATGGTATACCCGATGCAAAGCCGGGTAGTGATTTCCGGTCAGTGGGTGGAGAATATATGAGCCAAGAGTTTACAGAGGAAAATGTGAACAAAGCCAAAAAACTGCTCAAAGAAGCCGGATATGATGATTTAAGTGAATTTCCAACCATTGTAATACTTACGAGAGCCTCGAAAATTTCGAAATATATTGAAGAATCATGGGAAAAAAACCTTGGAATTAATGTAGAAGTGGATGTATGCAAAGATGTGCTTTTTTCCCAAAAGAAGGATAATCAAGAATTTGATATTATAGTTAACAGTTGGATTGCAGACTTTCCAGACCCAATAAACTTTTTGGGATTTTTAGCTAGTGAAAATGCCTTTAAAGGTATACTTCCATCGGAATACTACGATCTTGTCAAAAACTCAACCCACACTGCTGATAATGTTCGCAGAATAGAATTATTACACGAGGCGGAGGAAACATTGATGAACTCTTACACCGTGATCCCCTTATTTTTTGAAAAAGCCGCTTATTATGTGAAACCTTATGTAAAAGGCTATTTAAAAACACCTTTGGCAGAAATTTATTTTAGAAATGCTTATATAGAAAAAGAAGATAATCCAAAAAAATAACCTATCAATGGATGTTTAAAAAGCTCAATAGAAGTACCTCAATAGGAGAATTAGCTATACAATGAAAAAATTTATAAAGACCAATAATAGTTTATTAACCAAAAATTTAATAGTGCTGTTATTTATTCTATTGAATTCAGCTTTTGTCTTTATTTCAACCATAACAACCAATAACAGGTTTGAAGCTATTTTAGAGCAAAGTATGAATCAACAGCTGGCAGTTGTAGAAAATTTTTTCAGATATCCGGAAAACATAACTAATATTCTGTCTCAGAACAAAAATTTAGCAATATATGAAAAAAACGACAGGTTCTTGCGGGCTGATATATTGTCATTATTTGAGTCGGTTATTGTTCCTGATTCCAGAATAAGCAACATATACTTTGTTCCCATTGACAAGGAGGTCATTTCATACAAGTTTATCGACCCTGATATTGATTTAACCAATAAAAGCTGGTTTAAAAAAGCATTGGGGGCAAAGACACAATTTACCTGGGTGTCTCATAAAAGTGATTTTACCAATGATGACGTCATCAGCTGCTTGAGAAAAGTGGTAGATAAATATGATAATCCCATAGGTGTAATAGGACTTGATATTGAATTGTTCAAATTATCCGAATTGGTTAAAAACGTCGAAATAGTTAATAATGGTCATTTTATGATATTGGATTCTGAAAATAAAATCATAGCAACTCCGGATTATAAGTACCTTGGACACAGTATCCGGGATAATAACTTTAACAGCACAAATGATAATTATAATAGAAAAAGTTTTACATCAAAAATATCCGGACAGAAAAGAAAATGCATGGTATACCAGCTTGAAGGGCTCCCGTGGAAAATTATAAATACCATTCCCACGAGGGAAATTACACACAGCATAATAGGTTCTTCCTTTTTATTCTTTTTCTTTAGTATGGTCAGTCTAATAATAGCATTTATGATGTATTCAAAGAATAAAATGACTGAAAACGCCTATCGAGAGCTTGAAAGTGCGAATGAAAAGTTAAAGGAGTATGCATCTACCGTAGAAGAAATTTCTGTTCTAAAGGAACGGAATCGTTTGGCCCGCGATGTACATGATACTCTTGGAAAAACTCTTTGTACGCTAATAGCACTCTTGCAGTTAAGTTTAAAGTCATATAAAAAAGATATTAAAGAAACTGAAAAAAATTTGAAGCATGCATTTAAAATTACTAAGCAAGGTTTAAAAGAAGTAAGTAGGTCAATTTCAGGTTTAGTTCCGGAGAAATTGGAACAAAATGATTTGTTTGACGCTTTAGAAAAGCTTATCGATGATTTCGAGTGTTCAGGAATGAAGGTGGAACTTTCTGTAAATAAGTTTGACACAAGCATAGGTACAGAATATAAAGAAGTAATATACAGAATTTGCCAGGAAGCACTTACAAATTCGCTTAAGCATGGAAAAGCAACTGAAGTCACCATAATAATTAAATTTACAGATAGTTGTATTAAGCTTTTTATTTTTGATAATGGAATAGGCTGCAAGGGAAAATTTGAAGGAAAAGGATTTGGACTTGTGGGTATGAAGCAAAGGGTTGAAAAATTAAAGGGAGAAATTAAATTCGGTTCCAGTGACCAGAAAGGTTTCAACATTCATGTTAAATTGCCCATGGAAAACTCGAACAAGGAGGCGTGAGTGTATATGATAAAAGTTGTGCTAGTTGATGACCAACCGATATTAAGGGAAGGAATTAAAAAGCTTCTTGAGCAGGATAAAGAAATTAGAGTTGTCGGATGTGCAGGAAACGGAAGAGCAGCTTTAAAACTATGTCAGCAATTTCTGCCCCATGTAGTATTAATGGATGTGGAGATGCCAATATGTGACGGGGTCGAAGGAACTAGGCTGATAAAAGCCCGGTGCAAAAATACAAAAGTAGTCATGCTGACAGTATTTAACGATGACGAAAGAATACAGAGTGCATTAAATTATGGAGCCGATGGATATATGCTAAAAGATATAGATCAAGAAAAACTTATTCTGACCGTCAAAGGTGTGGCTGCAGGATTGGGCATTATGCACAAGGACACATATAAAAGTGTTGTGAAAAAGGCAAGTTCCCATTCCAGGATATCAATAATTGAAAACAAGGGATTGAAAGTACATTTATCCGATAGGGAACTGAGTATCATCAGGCTTATTGTTGACGGCAAAAGCACAAATGAGATGGCCCAAATTGTCCATCTCACCGAGGGAAGTGTAAGAAATATTGTTTCTGGGATTTTAAAAAAACTTGACCTTAAGGATAGAACTCAATTAGGAATTCTAGCTGTCAAGCATGATCTTGTATAATGGTTTGAACCCCTCTCAGAACAATTAACTGCAAACGGTTTTGGCAGAAAATGCGTTTATGACCCTGCCAAACCGTATTTAATTATCTTTCAAGTGGAAACATTATTCATTGCCGGAATAACTAAACTCCGGGAATGTCTCGTTCCAAATATCTATACAATATTCATATGAAAAATTGGGATCTTGTTTTATTATCTCGTTTTCTTCCGCCAACTCAGCTGAATAATCTTCAAATTTATAGGTGGTGATAAGACCAACACCGGTTTTCATATGTGTTACCAGAGGGACTGCACTGTAGTTTTTAACAAAGGCTTCTTCCCCCTTATTCTTGCCAATGGTAACCTTAGCCATTGCACCAACCATTCTGTCGGCAACTCCATCTCCTGTCTCATTGGTTGAATTAATAAAGTTTCCAAGGGAATAATAAATCAACATCCTATTCCCA
This sequence comes from Clostridium sp., assembly GCA_012523755.1. Taxonomy (GTDB): domain Bacteria; phylum Bacillota; class Clostridia; order Acetivibrionales; family Acetivibrionaceae; genus Hungateiclostridium. The sequence continues at coordinate 5,754 of JAAYTO010000023.1, forward strand.
TTATCACTTTCTATCCATTCGACGGGCTGAATCACATGAGGATGAGCTCCTATGACCAAATCAACTCCCAGTTCTGCCATGTATTCAGCCAACTCTCTTTGGTTTTTTGATGGTGTATGCATATATTCAGTTCCCCAGTGGGGTGTAACAATAATAAAATCCGCCAACTCCTTTGCCCTCTTGACATCCTTTTCTATTTTGTTTTTATCAAGCAGGTTGACGATATATGGCATGTCCTTGGGTAAGGGAATTCCATTGGTTCCATAGGTATAATTCAGTATCGCTACTTTAATATCATCTTTTTCATAGACATAGATATTTTGATCCTGTGCTTCCTGACTGTCGTTAATTCCCAAGACAGCGATCCGGGGATGAGTGGTTTTCCAATAATTCATGCAATTTAAAACACCTTTTTTCCCTTTATCCAGAGTGTGGTTTGTCGCATGCAATACCACATCTATGCCTGCCTTTGCTAAGGCATCACCAACCTCATAAGCCCCATTAAAGCTTGGATAACCGGATAAACCCAGTTCCTTTCCTCCTAGTATTACTTCCTGATTAACTATTGCAAGATCCACCGCTTCTATATCCTCTTTTACATTTTTAAACAGATGGTCGTAATTTAAACTGCCGTCTTCCATCATGCCGCTTTCGTGAATTTTGGTATGTAATAGAACGTCCCCTATCATTGATAATGCTATTTCACTATAGTCCGAATTTTCATCCGTCTCAACGACTTTATCTTCCGAAGATTCATCATCTATTGTTTCATTGAAAACATCAGCGATATTATTATCCAGGTTGCTTCTTTCATTTTCATGGCCTTTCTTGTTACCGGCTTTTTCTGTCTCAACCATATTCATACTAGGTTCGAGAGTAACCTCATCTGCTCTCTTATCATGACTGCAGCCCGTAAAAAAAGCAATGAACAGAAGAACCGTTACCAGAAGTCCTATTTTCGTTTTATCCTTCAGTATGTTCATTATTTCCATAATCTCACCCTTTGTTTATAGATTGAATTATTCCAATATATTTACTACCGGAATTATTATATCGCCAAACTCCACCATAGTACTAAATATTGCAGCTTTTTTAAATCTTTTTAAGTCCCTTAGCATTAAGTCCTCTTCAAAAATCCTTTTGCTGCGTAAAAGTTTTTCCCTTTTTATTCCTTTCAAAAGGGGACTCAACGGCGTATACCACCTGCCATTGTCAAAAAAGGCTATGTTTGCAGCCGAAGTATCTGTCAATCTGCCCTTTTTGACTATAAGAATATCATCACAATTTCCCCTAAGTTCCAATAGTTTGTTTATATTTGTTCTATCCTCATACTTATATGCATAGTCAATTTCTGCACTAACTATTTTCAGGCTATGGACTTGCTTTCGAACATAAGGAACAAACTCTATTTTTACGATTTCCTGATCGTATACTACCCTGCATTTGAATACACCAGTCTTGTTATACTCCTTTAGTTCAAGAATCCTTTCTAGAGCAACGGGCTCATTTATATTAAACAGAGATTTTCTTGAATTATTGAACCGTTCGTTATGCAAATCCATATTTTCGAAAATTCCATCTTTCAACTTGATAGTTTCAACCAACCGGCACATAAATTTTATTTTTCAAC
>JAAYTO010000308.1 GCA_012523755.1 Clostridium sp.
AGAACCGTCCCCCTGTGTGCTATGACACGGAAGAACCGTCCCCCTGTGCTCCCCCTGTGTCTCCTCCCACTGTGCTATCACTCTTCGACGGGATCCATATGAATTACTATGTCAACTCCAAGCTCGCATTTAATTTTCTGCTCAATATCATCAATTTCAGAATGTATTTCAACTATGTTTGCACCGTGAGAAACCTCGGCATGTATAGATGCACTTATTTTTCCGGGACCATAGTCATGAACTTTCAAATCGTGGACACCTTTTATGCCTTTACCCTCAAGGACATAGGATTTAATATTGTTAATAAGCTCCGGATCCGGAGATGAACCTAAAAGCAAGTCTACGGAATTCTTTGCAATACCGAACCCCGTATACATGATTAATACTGAAATAACAAGACCTAAAACCCCATCAAAGGGGAAATTGACAACCCTCCCCAGCAAAGTCCCTGCAATTACAACACTTGTAGCAATAGCATCATTCAAACTGTCACAGGCTGTTGCTCTATTGATTCCGGAATTAATTGCTTTGCCAATATATCTATTGTATGAAAACATCCATAGCTTTACAAAAACCGAAATAACCAGCAGGGATACGGATATAGGATTGAATAACACTTCTTCAGGTTTAATTACTTTTTGAAATGAATTTCTTAGAAGTTCAAGACCAACCCCAAAAATAACAAAGGATACAGCCAGAGATGTTATATACTCATATCTCCCATGACCATGGGGATGTTCCCTGTCCGGGGGTCGATTGCTGAGCTTGACCCCTAATATGGAAATCAATGATGAACCTAGGTCACTGAGGTTGTTAAAGGCATCGGAAATTACTGCAATACTGTTTATTAAAAGCCCGGTAGATATCTTAATTATAAACAAAAACAAGTTGCAGAAAATACCTATCATTCCTGATAATACTCCATAAGACTCTCTTACTTTTGTCTCGGTTACATTCCGGTAATCCTTTACATACCTTCTAATCAACAGTTTAATCAAAATAAGCCCTCCATTCTCATTGTCAATGACACATAAATTCTTCCCCGTTTAATTAGTATTTTCTTCAGAGTGTAAAAAACACACCTATGGAATATTTTTTGTCCCACAGATGTGTCATTAATTCATTTAAATATATTTACAATCGCCCCTTGAAACAACCAGTTTGTATCCGATACTTTCCATGCGGTGCTCAAGGCATTTCCTGCATTCAGCTGCTTCATCCCCGGTACAGATTTTATTGTCATATAAAAGATACTTATCTCTAACATCCGTCGGTGAAAGATTCGGCATTACTACATTAGCCCCGGCAAGGATCCCCAGCTCCCTGCCTTTAGGATGGATAGTACCAAGGGCAGTAGTAGAGGGAAGCAAAACACCTGGCAACATAAGGCGTATTATTCCCAGAAGGAACAATGTCAATTCTAATGTCCCCGAAGTTTTGTCTGCAAAGGGCGTATCCTTATGAGGAATAAACGGACCTATTCCTACCATGTGGGGTCGTAATTCTTTTATAAACATCAAATCATCAACAATGCAGTCTGTGGTCTGAAAAGGCGAGCCCACCATAAAACCGCAGCCCACTTGATAGCCTATCTCCTTAAGATTATAAAGGCATTGTTTCCTGTTTTTAAGTAATAGAACCGGAGGGTGAAGTTTTGAATAATGGTCTTCGTTTGCTGTTTCATGGCGAAGAAGATACCTGTCGGCTCCTGCTTCATAAAACATTTTATAGCTCTCATAGCTTCTCTCGCCAAGGGATAGAGTGACAGCACAATCAGGGTGATTTGACTTAATGCTGCTTACCATATCAGCAATATTTTCATCGGTATAATAACCATCCTCTCCCCCTTGAAGCACAAAGGTACGGAAGCCCAGTTTATATCCTGCCGCACAACAGTCAAGTATCTGGTCTTTTGTGAGGCGGTATCTGTCGGCATTGCAATTGCTCTTTCTTATTCCGCAGTAATAACAGTCATTTCTGCAGTAATTCGTAAATTCGATAAGACCCCGCATATAGACATCATGCCCATAATGAAGAATACGCACCTGCCTTGCTCTTTCAAACAAATAATCAGCTATTTCTTCATTCCGGTGTTCAATCAGCCGGTGCAGTTCATCGTAGGAAAGAAAATGTCCTGTTGAAAGCCTGTCAATTAAATTTATCATATGGCATCCCTTTATCTGTATTAATGATTGTTAATTACTTACACGAGCACACTTTTGCAAATAACATATGCTGTTGAACCCATTATATCATATTCGTCATGCTTTTTAACCCTTAAAAAACGTCAATTCTTCGCATTTATTTTATGTGCCTTACAATTATAAATAGTTGCAAATTTAAGTTATTATCTTTATAATGTCAATTAACAGAGTTATTTATGGAGGGAAAAATGGCCAAGAAAGTAACTATGGAATTTATCGCCCAGAAACTGGGGATTACTAAAAATACCGTTTCTTTGGCACTAAGAAATATGCCTGGTGTAAGTCAAAAAACCAGAAATGAGATTCTTCAGATGGCCGAAAAATACGGATATAAGTATAAAAAACCTGCTAATAGCAACGGTTGTTCCAAAACAGAAAGCATTTGTCTTATGCTCTCTAATAATATTCGGAACTCCGTAGGTTTCTTTTCATTCATTCAATACGGTATTGAGTCGGAAGCCAAGAGAAACAATCTTAATACTATTTTGTACTATTTTGATGATGATAAAGAATTCGTTCCCCCTATGTGTATAAAGGATGGAATTGTTTCCGGAATAGTTACCCTCGGCCCTATTTCAAAAAAGACCGTAACCTCCATTTTAGACCTGAATCTTCCTGTCGTAATAATTGACGATTTTTTTGATGATATTAAAGCCAGTTATATACTCACCGATAACCTTTCTGGAGGTTATCTTGCGACGGAGTATTTAATAGAATCAGGACATAGAGAAATTGGCTTTTTAGGAAATATATTCGCTGCACCAAGCTTTTGCGACAGATATATGGGGTATCTGAAAGCTATGGCTCTATATCAGCTTCCAGTCAATAGTTCTTATTCGATTTTGGATAAAAATATATCTTCTCTTTTTGAAGAAAGTTTAGATAAGGCTGTTAAAGAAATTGAAAAAATACCCAAGCTGCCTACTGCTTTCTTTTGCTGCAATGACAGTGAATCCATACATCTGTATAAGGTTCTTTCCTCAATGGGTATATCAGTACCTGAAGATATTTCAATAATTGGCTTTGATGATATTGAATCATCAAAGGATGTTTCCCCGGAATTAACTACTATGCACATTTACAAGGAGGCAATGGGCGAACGGGCAGTCAAAAAGCTTATAGACAGAATAAATGGAGAAAAGCTGATGGAGGAAAAAATACTACTGCCTACCGTTCTTATTAAAAGACAGTCGGTTAAGCAATTACAAAAGTAATAGTGTATTTATATAATACCGATTTCTCAGTTAACTCGCGTTCTTTTGACACTCATTACAAAAGTGATAGTGTATTTATATACTCCCATCCACCGCTTTCCTCATCTAATTAACAGTCATAACTATATTGACGATAAAAACTCTTCAATACTGTTATATCCTTTCAAAATACATCTTTTCATAAGTGTTAAGTCATAGGAATCAATATTGCCATCAGAATCCAGATCTGCAACATACATATCATTTGGCACCGGAAAATCTTTAATTTGTTTGAGTATGTATCTTTTTAAATATGTAACATCAGTGGACGTAATGATTCCGTCGCCGTCAAGATCTCCCAACTTGGAATAACCTCCAATAAGCTTGACATCATACGCACCCCAGGAATGCATTGTTCCATCCCTCAGTAATACTGCTGTAAACAAGCCCCCTGCTGCAATCTGTGCAACGCCTGTCTTAGCATCTTCATGCACATTACATTGTCCATTTAAATTCGTTCCCCAAACAACAATAGATCCATCCTCTTTAAGTGCTATTGTGTGGTAAGTCCTTGTCTCTATTTCCTTTACGTCTTTTAAACCTTCGGGAACATGATACCCTCTGCTTCCTCCACCCCAGGCTACAACAGTACCATCTTTCTTCAATGCCAAGGTTTGATTTTCACCGGCAGAAACATCTATTACATCGGTTAGATCCTCAGGCACATTACACTGTCCATCTCCATTGAATCCCCACGCTCTAACTGTGCCATCCTCCAATAATGCTACAGAATGAAAGGTTCCCATTTCTATTATCTTTACATCAGAAAGTCCCTCTGGAATATCGCACTGTCCATACTGATTGCTTCCCCACATAACTATTGTACCGTCATTTTTTAATGCCGCCGAATGATCGCTTCCTGCCGATATTTGCTTGACATTATCCAAGCTTTCGGGAACTTCACATTGTCCCTGCAGGTTTTCTCCCCAAGCTATTACAGTGTTGTCCTCCTTAAGTGCCAACACGTGCCAGGAGCCTGCATCTATTGCCTTTATCCCCGTTAACCCTTCCGGTCTGAATATGTAATTCCATTCCACTTCATCAGTAATCGGTATAATTGCCGTACCATCATCACCCCAGACCAAAACCGTGCCATCCTCTTTAAGAATTGCTACATGGGAAAAAGCAGCCTCAATGTCTTTTATTCCTGTAAAGGAGTTAGGGTCAATGCTCTGCCCAAATTGATTATACCCCCATACAGCAACTGTTCCATCCTCTTTTATTACAGCTATGTGTTCATGTCCTGCTGCAACTCCCTTTATTTTTCCTAAACCTGCTAAAAACGGCCTGATTTTGCTTTCCATCCATCCCCAAGCACCAACAGTTCCATCCTCTTTGAGTACAAATGAAAAGAAGGCACCGGCTGCTGCGGATGTAACTCCTGTAAAATCCTCCCACACGGTGGCTTGACCCCAGTTATTCATTCCCCATCCGGTAGCAGTCCCATCATTTTTTATAGCTATTGTATGATGCCAATAAGAATAAACCCTGCTTACATCAGTAAGCCCTTCCGGAACATCACACTGTCCTTGATAGTTATTACCCCATGCTATAACAGTCCCATCGGATTTAACTGCTACCGAGTGGTTTTCACCTGCTGCAATATCTATTACATCAGTAAGCCCTTCCGGAACATTGCATTTTTCAAACCTATTATCTCCCCAAGCAACAACGGTTCCATCGGATTTTATGGCTAATGTGTGAGTAGCACCCGTTGTAATTTTCAGTACATCGGTAAGTCCTTCAGGAACTTCACATTGTCCATAGTCATTCCTTCCCCATGCTACAATCCCACCATCTTCTTTTAATACCACCACATGCCCTCCGCCTGCGGTAATTTCAACTACTTCTTTCAAGCCCTCAGGAATATCACACTGTCCATACTCGTTATTACCCCACGCTAAGACCCTGCCGTCCTCCGTTAGTCCTACCACCTGTTCAAAGCCCATGTCAATTGCTTTAAACTTCACATCGGCCATTCCCAATGCAGAAGTCTCTTCTCTTTCAGCCATTACATTCATCGGAAATAACATTATCGCTGTTAGCACCAACGAGACTATAATGGCTATCATCCCAGTCCTTTTCAATAAATTCTCCTCCCCAAAACCTTTTGTTTTTTATCTTTACAATATTACTAATCTTATTATATAACACATCTCCTGCCCATTGCCAGACATATATAGAAAAAGCCGATCAATAATGACCGACTCTTTCTAATGTATCACGCTTGTTTGACACCCATCAAATTCTTCCATCCTGCAAAATCCTTTTAATTATCCACGCAGAGAAGAAAATTTTTTAATTTTTTTGCCAAAATGTGTAGCATATTGACGCATAC
>JAAYTO010000309.1 GCA_012523755.1 Clostridium sp.
ACAATTTAGCCCAAAACAACTTATTATATTAGATATTTATGAAAATAACGCTTATGAAATACAACAGGAGCTATTGAGAAATTATAAAAACTTAAATCTTGAAGTTATAATAGCTTCAATAAGAGACAGAAAAAGAATGGAGAGTGTTTTCAAAAAGTACAAGCCGGGGGTTGTATTCCATGCCGCAGCACACAAGCATGTGCCATTAATGGAAGCAAATCCGACTGAGGCCATTAAAAATAACGTTTTTGGTACATTGAACGTGGCTGAGTGTGCTGACAAATACGGTACCAAACGCTTTGTACTGATATCTACAGACAAGGCGGTAAATCCAACTAATATAATGGGTGCAACCAAGAGGACGGCAGAAATGATTATACAGACCCTTGACAAAAAGAGTAAGACTGAATTTATGGCTGTACGCTTTGGAAATGTTTTAGGAAGTAACGGAAGTGTTATTCCTCAATTTAAAAAGCAGATAGCTGAGGGTGGTCCTGTTACTGTTACTCATCCTGATATAATAAGATATTTTATGACAATACCTGAAGCGGTGCAGCTGGTTATACAAGCCGGTTCTATGGCAAAGGGAGGAGAAATTTTTATACTTGACATGGGAGAGCCTGTTAAAATTGTGGACTTGGCAAGGGATCTTATAAAGCTTTCCGGTTTTGAGCCTGATGTAGATATAAAGATACATTATACAGGTCTTCGTCCGGGGGAAAAGCTTTATGAAGAATTACTCCTTGCAGAAGAAGGAATATCACAGACAAGGCATGAAAAGATTTTCATTGGAAAGCCAATTTCAATAGACAGTGAGGAACTGTATAGAAAACTCAATTGGTTAAAAGAGGTTCTTTCAAAGGAAAACCCAGAAAAAGAAATAGAAAGTATAATGCAGGAAATTGTGCCTGAGTACAAAAAGCCTGAGTACAACAAAGGTGTAGATATTCAAAAATCTAAGAAGGTTGGATAATTGTATGCATTATTTGCTAATTACTAATTGGGGATGATTATTTATCATCCCCAAAAGAAAGTTTAGAGATAAATAATTATTTTCATGATATAATTTTAGGGGGCTTTATCTTTTATGGGATTTTACCATTTTTAAAACAGTTCCGGAATATATAAAAAGATTAAATTATTTAAGAAAAGTGCTTTTATAAAGTGCTGGCAGAGATACTTATTGGTTAAAAATAAAAAACACTAAATAATGCAACGAAATTGATGGATAGATAATGCTAAATTCATAGATCATACAGGGGGAATATAAATGAATTATTTAAAAATAAAAAGGTGCATGGACATTATTTTATCTTTGATTTCAATAATCATACTGCTTCCTGTATTTTTAATTATTATTACAGCAATTAAGCTGGACTCTAAAGGACCTATTTTCTTTAAGCAAAAGAGAGTAGGAATTAATAAAACCCATTTTAATATTTTGAAGTTCAGGACAATGAGGGTGGACACACCAAAGGATATGCCAACCCACCTTCTTAGTAATCCGGAGCAGTGGATAACAAGGGTAGGAAAGTTTTTGAGAAAGACAAGCCTTGATGAACTGCCACAGCTTTTCAACATATTGAAGGGGGAAATGAGCTTTATAGGTCCAAGACCGGCACTTTGGAATCAGTATGATTTAATAGAAGAAAGGGATAAATATGGAGCAAACGATGTACCTGTTGGGCTTACAGGCTGGGCTCAGATTAATGGAAGAGATGAGTTGGAAATTGAAGTTAAAGCCAAACTAGATGGGGAGTATGCTGAAAAAATAGGCTTTTTAATGGATGTTAAGTGTTTTTTCGGAACTATATTAAGTGTATTAAAGTCCGATGGTGTTGTTGAAGGAGGAACCGGTACTATAAAAACCAAGTCTTCTAAGGTAAATGACAGTAGTAGAAGGGAGACGGTAGCAAAATGAAAAAAATCCTAATTACCGGGAAAGACAGTTATATAGGTACTTCTGTTGAAAATTGGCTGATGAGGGAGCCTGATAAATACAAAGTTCATACAGTTGATATGCAGAATGAACTTTGGAAAAAAGAGGACTTTGGTGCATACGATGTGATTTTCCACGTTGCAGGAATTGCACATATAAAAGAGACAAAAGAAAATCAAGATCTCTACTATAAAGTAAACAGGGACTTAGCTTATGAAACTGCTAAAAAAGCAAAGGCGGAAGGGGCTAAGAGTTTTATATTTTTAAGCTCAATGAGTGTATATGGTCTTGAAAAGGGTATTATTGATAAAAATACCCCTGCTAAGCCAGGCACTGCTTATGGGAAGTCGAAAATAGAGGCTGAAGAACTTATTATGAAGCTTCAGGATCAGTCTTTTAAGTTGGCAATTATAAGACCTCCAATGGTTTATGGAAAGGGATGCAAGGGGAACTATCCAAGACTTGCAAAGCTTGCCCTTAAAACACCTTTTTTTCCAAATACAAAAAATAAGAGAAGTATGATTTATATAGATAATTTATCAGAGTTTGTAAAACAGTTGATAGATGACGACAGCAGCGGCCTGTTTTTTCCACAAAATGCAGAGTATGTATGTACCAGCGAAATGGTTAAATTAATTGCCGGTGCCCATGGTAGGAAGGTATATATGACAAGGCTTTTTAATCCTTTATTAAAAATAATGAATATAAGCACAGTAAACAAATTATTTGGCGATTTAGTTTATGATATGAGCATGTCTGAGTATAAGAGAAATTACAGGGTTTGTAACTTTAAAGAATCTATAATACAGACTGAAGGCGGGAAGTAAGGATGGAGAATAAAGAGTACAGTGTTTTGATGTCAGTATATAAAGGAGAAAATCCGGAATTTTTTAAAGGCAGTATAGAGAGCATGATAAACCAGACTTTAAAACCGGATGAAATTGTTATTGTAAAAGACGGCCCAATAACCGAAGAACTGGAAAAAGTTATTGAAATGTATACATCAAAATATCCAGGGCTTTTTACCATTGTTCCATTAGAGAAGAATGTGGGACTGGGAATGGCTTTAAATGCAGGACTTAAAAGGTGCAGAAATGAATTGGTTGCCAGAATGGACACCGATGATATTTCTTTAGAAAACAGATGTGAACTGCAGGTTAATGAATTTATAAAGGATAAGGATTTGGATATTTTAGGTTCAAATATAGATGAGTTTCATGACGACATGCACAAAATTGTGTCTTCTAGAATAGTGCCTGAAACTCATGATGAGATAGTTAAATTTTCAAGAAGAAGGAATCCATTTAATCATCCTACTATTATGTACAAAAAATCATCGGTTTTGAAAAACGGGGGATATGGTAACTTTAGACGGAATCAGGATTTAGACCTTTTTGTAAGGATGCTCAATAACGGTTGTAAGGCAAAGAATATAAATCAATCGTTACTATTGTTCCGTGCCAATAAAGACAATTTAAAGAGAAGGAAAAGCTGGGAAAAGTGTAGAAGTTATATTGCTATGATATATAATTTTTGGAGAAATGGATATTCCAGTTTTGTTGATTTAATTGTAGTTGCATTAAGTCAGGTAATTGTATTTATTTCGCCACCTTGGGTTCTTGAATGGATATCCAGTAAATATTTAAGAAAGACCTATTAAACAAAGGATAAGATGGAGGAGTAGTCATGGGGAAAAAAGTAGCATTTTGTGAAGCTGGATACGATAGTTTTTATGGAGCTCAACAATCTTTATATACTTTTTTGGTTAATGTTGACAGGGAAAAAATAGAGCCTGTTTTTGTAAGTCCCGGGGAAGGTGAATTCACCAAGAGGATTTCAGAAATTGGCATAGATGTTGAAGTTATCAGGCAGCCAGAGGTTTTTAATAAAAGAGGGAATGTATTAAAGGAAAAGGGGCTTTCAAGTAAAATAAAGGCTTTGACAGGTTACTTTAAACATGTAAAAAGATATATGAATTATTATAAAAAAGAAAATATTGAAACGGTTTATTGCAATGATATCCGCTCTATTTTGACAAGCGGTCTGGCAGCAAGGCTAAGGGGCATACCGGTAGTATGGTATGTCAGGGTTGACAAGAGATTAGGGATATTTAACTGGTTTGCATCAAATATTGCAACCCGAATAGTTACGATATCAAATAATGTGCAAAATATTTTTCCTAAAAAACTTATTATTAATGCTAATAAGAAATTTAAAACGATATACACTGGAATTAATTTAGAACAAGTGGATGCTGTAAGTACCACGTCCTGTTTGAGGGAAGAATTGAATGTCAATAAAGACACACAATTAGTTGCGCTAATAGGTTCTATCCAGCCTAGAAAAGGACAGAAGGATTTCATTGAGGCAATTTATGAAATTAAGAAAAACCATTTATATGATGCAGAAGATGTGAAATTTTTGATAGTGGGGGATATAGTTGATGAATCTCAAAGAAATTATTTGGAAGAACTAAAGGAAATGGTAAAGAAAAATCAAATGGAAGAAATGGTTATTTTTATGGGCAGAAGAAATGATGTGCTTTCAATTATGAAACAAGTAAACCTGGTGGTTCTTCCTTCTTACAGCGAAGGACTGCCAAGGGTGGTACTTGAGTCTTTTGCATGTTTATGCCCTGTTGTAGCTACTGATGTTGCAGGTACAGGTGAGATTGTTGACGACAAACAAAATGGACTTTTAATTAAGCCAGGGAATATAGAAATGCTGTTTAAATCCATCCTTTTTATGCTGGAGGATAAAGCCAGGACAAAGGAAATGGGTAAAAACGGAAGAAAAAAGATAGAAGATTGCTTCAAACTAGAGTCATACATAAGTAATTTGGAGGAATTACTTCTTTCAGTTTAATTTTTTAAGAATTTATTTGTAATGGAGAAGAGGTAGGGTTTAGATGAAAAATATCAGTAAATGGGTTGTATTGTTTTTACCTGTAGCAGCAATGATTTTTAACAGAGACGTTTTTGATGTAAGAATTCCTGTATTTGGAAGAACATCATTCTTCATGATTGTATTTTTTTTGAGTACACCGCTGTTTTTTATAAGATTATTAAAAAATTATAAAATGAGGGTTGAAAAAATAGCTTTTCAAGTTATAGTTTCTGTAATGTGTCTGGCGGGTGCTATTTTGCTTTCTGCAATGGTAAATAGTTTAACTGGTGATATTTTAAACTATTCAAGTGCTTTAAACTCATTTATTTCTTACAGTATATTTTTTCTAGTACTTTTTTTTACGGTTAAGACTGTAAATGAATTGGATATAGTGGATGAATACTACCGTACATGGATGATTATATTATTAATTATAAATTTAATTGGTTTTGCTCAAATACTAGCAATACAAAAGGTTCCTTTCTTTGAAGCTAGATTTAAATGGGAAAACATGAGGCTAGGCAGTGGAAGGATTGCTTCAACTTTCAGATGGCAGGGTATGTTGGTTGCCTTTTTAGGTTTAATGCTGCCCACAATAGCTTCTAACATAATTGCTGCAAAGAGCAAAAGATGGAGGATATATTATATTGCAAATTATATATTAAGTGTAGCAGTTTTGTTTTTTACAGGTTCCAGGACAAGTCTGTTGGTACTGCCCCTTTCAGTTGCTCCTATATTAATTGCATTGAAAGATAGAAGGGCAATTAAGCCGGTTGTTGCATCAATATTGGGAATTTCCGTTCTTACAGTATATCTAATTAGATCAGATTATAATGCAATACTAAGGGCATTTGGAATACGCTCTGCCGGTGACAGGTTCATAGAAATAATGGTTTATGGAGGAACAAAAGGAAGACAGTGGATATGGACTGAAGCCATCAGGCTTTGGGGAACATCACCTATATTTGGTATCGGACCTACCCAACTATATGAGTATATAGGTATGCATCCTCACAGCAGTTATATTCAAGTTTTAACTGAGGAAGGTATTCTAGGTTTTCTGGTGTTTCTTGTGTTTATGGTTGTTTTAACAAGGCTTTGCTTTAAGCTTTGGAAAATGAAAACGCCTGACACCAGTATTAATTTAAAAAGTAAAGGATTAGCATTGGGATTAATTAATTTTATGCTGTATCAATTTACTGCATCAGCAATTGATTATCACTTTGTGTACTTATTTATTGCACTTTGTATGGTATTTTATGGTAAATACTCTGTGATTAGAGAGAAAATCGGCTATAATAAATAGAATTGCTTTTAGTAATTGATTTAGAAAAATAAGATGTATTCTAAATAGATAAAAAGGAGATTTAAAATGAAAAAGTACGTTATTTTGACAAGTTCAATAATAGGTATTGGAGGCGCACAGCTTTATACACGGAATAAATTAAATTTTTTAAAGGAAAGAGGATGGGAAGTAGAGGTACTTAGCTTTAGTGAAGGGGATATTGTATTTAATGAGTTAAAAGAGTATGAAAAAAGTATAGTAAGAGCTTTATATCATGTTCCACAGTTGCATACAGAGAAATTTAAAGATTCTCTGATAAAAAAATATATACTAGATGGGGAATATGATGAGATAATTATAGAAAGCCATACAATCCACTTGGCTATATGGGGGGAAGTTTTTGCAGAAAAAGTTAAGGGTAAGCATTTAGTGTTTTTGCTGACTGAAAAATTTAAAAGACTATCAGTGGAAAAAATGAAATTTTTAGATTTTAAGCACTCAAGAAAAGAGTTAGCTAGTATTTCAGATAAATCATTAGAGCTGCTTTTTAAAGACTTCAAGACGGTTAAAGATGAAGAAAGGTATGTACTAAAGGCAACAGGTTCAAATAATGTGGTGGAAGATGTACCTAATGAGATTATAGATAGTTTGGGGGATTGTGATGTTTGTATTGGAACAATAACCAGGTTAGAAAAAGATTATGTAATGCCGCTCCTTGAAGAGATTATTAAATTTGCTGATAGAAATAAACAGCTAAAAGTTAGATACATAATAGTAGGAGGCTCTAAATATGAAAGCGTCAGAAAAAAAATTGAAGACAGAGCCAGCGAATGCAGTAATTTAGAACTTATCATTACCGGCTATTTGTTTCCTATACCTAGGAGTGTATTTAGCAAAGCTGATATATTCATAGGAACTGCAGGAGGGGCTGGGGTTCCTTACAGAGAAGGTGTTTTAACTATATCCGTTGATTGTAATACAGCAGCTCCAATTGGTATTATGGGATACAATACAAAAACCAGTTTATATGCAGATGGTGAAAGCAATCTTAACCTGCAGGAGATGCTGGATGATATTTTGATATATAATAAATATGCAGAGTTTATAAAATCTGAATGCAAAAAGAAAATTGTGGACATTAATGACGTCTACAAAGATTTTGAACGGCACATTGAATTTATAAAAAACAGTGATAAAAATAATGATTATTTTAATATGAAAGATATAAAACCTTTAAGAAGCGATTATATAAAAAGATTAATTTCTTTAAAAATTACTAAAAAAATACTAAATAAACTAAGTGTTTAAGATTATACTACTTTGTTTAGATGGGAGATTGTTAGACAATGAAAAGTCAGATTAAAAAAAAGGTATTATCATCTCTTCTTTGGAAGATGTTGGAGAGAAATGGAACACAAGGAATACAGCTTTTAGTGCAAATAGTTTTAGCCAGAATTTTATTGCCAGAAGTCTTTGGAACGTTAGCTGTGCTTACGGTGTTTATTTCTTTTGCACGGGTTTTTGTTGAATATGGTTTTAATACTGCCCTTATTCAAAAGAAGAATGCAGATGATTTGGATTTTTCTTCGGTGTTTTACCTTAACGGATTCATCGTTATTTTATTATATAGTTTAATTTACATATTTGCGCCGTGGATTTCCGAATTCTTTAAAAATGAAAGTTTGGTTTGGCCTCTGCGTGGTTTGGCTTTAATACTTCCATTTGGGGCTATAAATGCCATACAAAATGTATATGTGGCAAGAAATATGATGTTTAAAAATTTGTTTTTCAGTAGTCTGGGTGCAATTATCATTTCAGGAACGGTTGGTATAGTTTCAGCATATTTTGGTGCTGGTGTATGGGCTTTAGTTGCACAGCAGTTGGTAAACCAGATATCTATTAGTTTAATTTTATGGTTTACGGTAAAATGGAGACCAAAACTGATTTTCTCATGGGAAAGGGTAAAAGGATTGTTTTCTTATGGCTGGAAACTATTAGTATCACAACTTTTGAATATTTTGTATATGGATATCAGGACATTGATTATCGGGAAACGTTATGATTCATCTACTCTTGGATATTATAACAAAGGGGAACAGTTTCCAAAGGTAATTGTAACAAGCCTGGATGGTTCAATTCAAGCAGTAATGCTTCCTGCACTGTCAGCTCACCAAGACAATCGCAAAAAAGTAAAGGATATGGTAAGAAGAGCAATTATGACAAGTTCATTCCTAATATTTCCTATGATGATTGGACTGGCAGTGGTAGCAGAACCACTGGTGAGAGTTGTATTAACTGAAAAGTGGATGAAGTCCGTACCGTTTTTACAAATGTTTTGTATAGCTCATGCACTGCGTCCTATACATACTGCTAATCTACAAGCTATAAATGCAGTGGGGCGGAGCGACATTTTTCTAAAGTTGGAAGTAATAAAGAAAATAATTGGATTGACAATTGTTTTAATTTCAATACCATTTGGAGTTTATGCATTGGCATTTGGAATGGTTATTAGCGGGCTGATTTCTTCTTTTGTAAATGCATATCCCAATAAAAAACTATTAAATTACAGCTACAAGGAACAGTGGGGGGACATTATGCCATCATTGCTTATATCGCTGTTAATGGGCGGTATTGTATATTGCTTTAATTTTCTGAAAATTGATGATTTGATTTTACTTCCGCTTCAAATAATTACAGGTGTAATTATATACTTTTCATCAGCAAAGTTGTTTAAACTTGAATGCTTTAATTATTTACTTGAAACAATGAAAGAGTTAATTAGCGGTAAGATAAAGAAATAAAAACGGTAAGTTTCTTAAATTTTAAAGTGAGGTGATTAAACTGAAAAAAATATTACTTCTAGGAGGGTCAACCCAGCAGATACCTGCTATAGAATATGCAAATAAAGCGGGATATTATACGGTACTTTGCGACTATTTACCGGATAATCCCGGTCAAAAATATGCAAACAAATTTTACTGCGTAAGCACAACGGATAAAGAGGCAGTTTTAGAAGTTGCAGAAAAGGAAAAAATTGATGGAATAGTGGCTTATGCATCGGATCCGGCTGCTCCAACAGCCGCATATGTTGCTGAAAAGCTAGGACTTCCATCCAATTCATATAAAGCTGTGGAAACGTTAGGTTTTAAAGATAAATTCCGTGAGTTTTTAAAAGAAAACCGTTTTAACTATCCTAAAATGGAGGTATTTGAAGATTTTAACGATGTAAAAAAAACAGTTGAAAATTTTAAGTTTCCATTGATGGTAAAGCCGGTTGATTCTTCAGGCAGTAAGGGAGTAAATAAAATTGAGTCGTCAAATGATTTGGAGACAGCATTTAAATCAGCTTTAGAGCAGTCAAGGAACAAAAAAGTCATTATTGAAGAGTACATAGTCAAGGATCATAAATATTTAATTGGCGGTGACTGTTTTGTACTAAACGGAAAAGTTGAATTCTGGGGACTGCTTAATTGTCATAGAAATATGAATGTTAATCCTTTAGTACCGGTTGGAAAAAGCTATCCTGTTGAAATTTCAGAAGACAGGTTTTTGCTAATAAAAAAAGAAATTCAGCGTATAGTTGATTTGTTGGATATAAAATTTGGCGGGTTTAATCTGGAAATTATGTTTGATAAGAAAGGAGATTTGTATATAATTGAAATGGGCCCACGTAATGGTGGGAATATGATTCCGGATTTACTTAATATGATTACGGGAGTTGATTTGATAGCTGCAACGGTTGAAGCAGCTATGGGCAACTTTGACATTGATTTAAGTTATTCAGCAAACGAGGCATATTTTTCTTCCTTCAACATACATACCGGAAAAAATGGTATACTTAAAGATATAATTTTTGATGAAAAAATAGAGAAAAAAATAATAAAAAAAGTTATGTATAAAAAACAGGGGGATACAGTGCAGTATTTTGACGGGGCAAATAAAGCCCTTGGAATAGTATTTTTTAAATTTGATTCAATGGAAGAAATGCTTAATACAATGGATAATTCAGATAAATGGATTAAGATTGTTGTAGAGTAATAAATTAAGTTTCAATATAAAATTATTAAAAACAGAAGTGCAATTATAGGGGGTATAATTGAAAATATAAAAGAATAAACGGGAGGTCTATATGGGTTCTACAAATGCAAAAAGCAAAAAACTACTTATACTTGGTGGAAAACCTATAGGTTCGTGTGAATTGGTAAGGGCAGCTCAAAAAAAAGGAATATATACAATTGTTGCAGATTATTTAGAAACAGAACAATCAGCAGCAAAACGGATAGCGGATGAGGCTTGGTTAGTTAGCACAGCAGATTTAGACAAACTTGAAAAAATGGCTAAAGAAGCAGAAATAGACGGAGTGTTGTCAGGAGTACATGAATTTAATATAGAAAAAATGATTGCACTTTGTGAACGTTTAAATCTTCCTTGTTATACTAATCTTTCCCAGTGGGAATATTGTAAAGATAAATCTAAATTTAAACAATTGTGCAGAGAGCATGGTGTACCTGTTTCACCGGAATACGACATTAGTGAAGCAGATAACGACGCAATATATCCTGTGATTGTAAAACCGGTTGACAGCAGCGGGAGCCGTGGATTTTCAGTATGTAATAATAAAGAAGATTTATTAAAAGGTTATGAGAATGCATTAAGTTTTTCTGAGTCCAAAAAAGTACTTATAGAAAAGTATATGCCTAATGATGCAGTTATAATACATTATACACTTATTGATGGCGAGATCTATTTTTCCGGCATGTCTGAAAAAAAATCTATAAAGTTAAAAGAATACGGTTCATTTGTTATGGCATTACAAGTTTTACCTTCTCCGGATATAAGCAGATATCTAAAAGATCTAGATAATAAAGTGAGAAAAATGTTTAAAGATGCTGGAATGAAAAATGGAATAATATGGATAGAAGCATTTAAAAATGGAGACGAATTTGTTTTTAATGAAATGGGATATAGATTTGGAGGTTCATTAACATATTACCCGGTGAAGTATTTTTATAACATTGACCAATTAGATATTATGTTAGAATATGCAATTCATGGAAATTACAACAATATAAAAGATAGAATAAAATTTGAAAATGTAGAAAAAACCGACAAAAAGAATTACTGCATATTACCGTTGCATTTAAATGAAGGAGTTATCAAGGAAATTGTTGGAGAAAAAGAAATATTAGATTTGCCAGGCGTATATGCATATGTACCGGTTCACCATGTAGGAGATTCAATAAAAAAATGGGGAACAGCCCAGCAGGTTTTTTGTTATTTACATATTGTTTTTTCAACAAAAGATGAGCTGAAGAAAACGGTATATGATGTGTTGGATAAGTTATGCGTATACGATACTGAAAACAAAAATTTACTATTTCTGTTATTTGATATTGATTCTTTCTAAAAAAGAGAGAGGAAAAAGCATTAAATGATAGAAATATAAATTAAAAGAACTTTTATAATTTTTTTAAAAGGAGAAGGAGATATGGGTAAAAACAGACCTGTTATTGTGCTAACGCAAAAAGACTTAATGGAAGCAAATTGTCTTGATATGTCTAATGTTATTTCAGTTGTAAAGAAGGCACTTATTGATTTTCAAGAAGGAAAAATACTTTTTCCGGATAAAATTTCTCAAATTTTTAATGAAGAAACTCAAGACAGAATTAATTGCATGCCTGCAACATTACTTGAGGAAAAAATTTGTGGAGTGAAGTGGGTTTCAGTTTTTCCAAGAAATCCGGTTTTGTACAACATCCCAAATGTTTCAGGTACTATAATACTATCAGAAATTGTTTCCGGACAACCTATTACTTTTATGGATGGAAGTATTTGTACACTTATGAGAACTGCAGCCATTAGCTGTATCGGAGCTGAGTATTTTGCAAAGGAAAATTCAGAAACAATTGGAATCATTGGAGCAGGAGAACAAGGAAGGATGCATTTAATTGCAATGAAAACAGTCCGTCCTTCTTTGAAGGTTTGTAAGGTAGCGTCTAATACTATAGAAAGTGAAAAGCAATTTGAAAAAGATATGAAAGGTATTTTTGATGATTTGGAAATAATCAGATGCAACACAAATCTTATGGAAGCTGCTGAAGGTTCTGACATAATTGTTACTGCAACAAGTACCCAGGCACCTTTGCTAAAAGCAGACTGGGTTGGAAAGGGTGCATTTTATGCTCATGTAGGAGGATGGGAAGACGAGTTTGCAGTTGCTAAAAAAGCTGACAGAATTATATGTGATGACTGGGAAGCTGTAAAGCACCGTACTCAAACATTAAGCAGAATGTATAAAGCCGGTGAGTTATCTGATGATGATATTTATGCAGACCTTCATGAATTGGTGGTAGGTAAAAAATCAGGAAGGTTAAACGATGATGAGTTTATATATTTTAACAGTGTAGGGCTGTCGTATGTTGATGTAGCCTTATCATATGTTTTTTACAAACAGGCTACTGAATGCGGAAAAGGTACAGCAATTGATTTTCAGGGTCTTTCCATTTGGGATGCTTTTAAAAAGTGAGGTGACAAAATGAAAACTATCCAGGTGACAAGATCCTCATTACCCCCACTTGATGAGTACATAGATGAAATAAAGGACATATGGGAAAGTTTTTGGCTTACAAATGTAGGAGAAAAACATAAGAGACTGGAAGCCGGTTTGAAGGAATATTTGGACGTTCCTAATATAGTCCTGTTTACCAACGGGCATTTGGCACTTGAGTGTGCAATTGAAGCTTTTGAATTAACTGGTGAAGTTATTACCACTCCCTTTACTTTTGCGTCCACAACCCATGCAATAGTAAGAAAGGGATTAAAACCTGTATTTTGTGATATTAAAGAAGATGACTTTACTATAAATACTGAAAAAATAGAAAGTCTCATAACTGAAAAAACCAGTGCTATTATTCCTGTCCATGTTTACGGTAGTATATGTGATGTATTTGAAATAGAGAATATTGCAAAAAAGCATAATCTAAAAGTTATTTATGATGCAGCCCATACATTTGGTGTTACCGTTAATGGTGAAGGTGTCGGGAATTTTGGGGATGCGTCCATGTTTAGCTTCCATGCAACCAAAGTTTTTAACACCATTGAAGGCGGGGCGCTGACATTTAAAGATAAAAGTTTAAAAAACATTTTAAATTCCCTGAAAAATTTCGGGATAACCAGTCCTGAAAGTGTTGAGTTTGTGGGCGGTAATGCTAAAATGAATGAGTTTCAGGCAGCAATGGGATTATGTAACCTTAAATATGTTGACAGAGAAATAGGAAAAAGAAAGCTGATAGTGGAAAGATATATGTCAAGCCTGGAAGGAATTAAAGGAATTAGGTTTATTGAACCGCAAGAGGGGGTAAAACCTAATTTTGCTTATTTTCCTGTGGTGTTTGACGGTTATAAATACACCAGGGATCAGGTGTTTGAATTATTAAAGAAAAATAATATTATTGCCCGAAAATATTTTTATCCTTTGACAAGTAATTTTAACTGCTATAAAGGTATGTTTGATTCAGCAGATTTGCATGTGGCAGAGTATATAGCAGACAGGGTATTGACTTTGCCGCTTTATGCAGATTTGGAGCTGCAGGATGTTGACAGAATATGCAAAATCATTAAAGAATAGGGGTGAATAAAATGAAGGGGATTGTTTTGGCAGGAGGAAAAGGGACAAGATTATATCCCATGACAAAGGCTGTTTCAAAACAATTGCTGCCTATTTATGATAAGCCTTTGATTTATTACCCGTTGTCTGTTCTTATGCTGGCGGGAATACGGGAAATATTGATTATTTCTACGCCGGAGGATTTGCCTGTGTACAGGAGGCTACTTGACGATGGTTCTTCATTTGGATTAAAATTATCCTATAAGGAACAAGACCAGCCAAGGGGGCTTGCTGATGCATTTATAATTGGTGAAGAGTTTATAGGGGAGGATAATGTTTGCCTGATTCTGGGAGACAATGTTTTTTATGGACAGAATTTAACAAAGGTTTTAAATAGAGCGCAAGAGTATAAAGAAGGCGCAGTTATTTTTGGCTACCCTGTAAAAGACGCAAGGGAATTTGGGGTGGTTGAATTTGATGAAAACAAAAAAGTAATTTCAATTGAAGAAAAGCCAGAGCATCCAAAGTCAAATTATGCTGTTCCAGGCTTGTATTTTTATGATAACAAGGTTCTGGAGATTGCTAAAAATGTCAAGCCTTCAGCCCGGGGGGAAATTGAAATTACATCGGTAAACAATGTATATCTTGAGAGAGGGGAATTAAATGTTGTTTTATTAGGCCGTGGTATGGCATGGCTTGATACAGGGACACCTGATGGTATGTTGAAGGCTGCTGAGTTTGTTGAGGCAGTCCAGTCAAGACAGGGTTTTTACATAGCGTGCCTGGAAGAAATTGCGTGGCGCAGGGGGTTTATCAATGATGAACAGCTTAAGGCTATTGGTGAAAGCCTCAAGATGACTGACTACGGGAAGTACATCTTGTCATTGCTGGAAGAGTAATTTATGATAAAAAAATAGTGAGGGGTAAATAGCATGAAAAAAATTTTGGTAACCGGTGGAGCTGGTTTTATTGGAAGTAACTTTGTAAAGTATATGCTAAAAAAACATCCTGATTACAAAATTATAAACGTCGATGCATTGACTTATGCAGGAAATTTGGAGAATCTAAAAGACATTTCAGACAATAAAAATTATACTTTCATTAAAGCAGATATAAGAGACAGGAAGAAAATGGATGAAATATTTTCCACTTATGAGATAGATACTGTGGTGAATTTTGCTGCTGAATCTCATGTGGACAGGAGTATTGAGGAGCCGGAGGTGTTTTTGACTACCAATGTTATTGGTACTCAGGTTTTACTTGATACAGCTAAAAAACATTGGAAAATAAATCCTGACGATAAATACTGCAGGAAGTATAAAGAAGGGGTTAAGTTTTTGCAGATATCAACAGACGAAGTGTATGGAGAATTAGGGAAGACAGGGTTGTTTGTTGAGACCATGCCCCTTTTGCCAAACAGCCCATACTCTGCTTCAAAAGCCAGTGCAGATTTGATAGTAAGGGCATATAATGAAACCTATGGCTTACCTATGAATATAACCAGATGCAGTAATAATTATGGTCCTTATCAGTTCCCGGAAAAACTAATACCTCTTATGATTAACAACTGTTTAAAGGACAGAGATTTGCCTGTTTACGGCGATGGGATGCAGATAAGGGACTGGCTTCATGTTTATGACCATTGTCAGGCTGTGGATGTTGTTTTACATAAAGGTGCAGATGGGGAAGTTTACAATATTGGTGGAAATAATGAAAAGACCAATCTTGAAATAGTTAAGCTGATCATTAATACTTTAGGAAAATCTGAAAGTTTAATTAAATTTGTAAAAGACAGACCAGGGCATGACAGAAGGTATGCAATTGACAATAGCAAGATAACAACCCAGTTAGGCTGGGCGCCGGAATACACCTTTGAAGAGGGAATTAAAGAGACTATACAATGGTATTTAGATAATACTGAATGGATTGAAAATGTTGTTTCCGGCGATTACATGAAATATTATGATAAAATGTATTCTAATATTTCTAATGAAGAAGTTGCTGCGACAAAAGAATAAAATTAATACATAAAGGAGACTTGGCTATGAATTCGAAAAAAGTACTAGTAACAGGAGCTGCAGGATTTATAGGTTTTCATTTAACAAAACTTCTTTTAGATAAATCCTATGAAGTAATAGGAATTGACAACCTTAATGACTATTATGACCCAAAGCTTAAAGAAGATAGGTTGAAAATCCTTGAAAAAATGGACAACTTTATATTTCATAAGGTGGATTTAAAGGATAAGGCTGCATTAGATGATGTGTTTAAAAAATACCGTCCTGAATATGTTGTAAATTTGGCGGCTCAGGCAGGGGTGCGTTATTCCCTTATAAATCCTTATGCTTATGTGGATTCAAACTTAGTCGGGTTTATGAATATTTTAGAAGCGTGCAGGCATTATCCGGTAAAACATCTTCTTTATGCTTCCTCCAGTTCAGTGTACGGGGGTAATAAAGTAGCACCTTTTTCAACAAGTCATAATGTAGATCATCCAGTGAGTCTTTATGCAGCTACGAAAAAATCAAATGAGTTAATGGCTCATACATACAGTAATCTCTACAAAATCCCCACAACAGGACTTAGATTTTTTACGGTATACGGTCCTTGGGGAAGACCTGATATGGCGTATTTCTCATTTACAAAAAATATAATTGAAGGTAAACCAATAAAGGTATTTAATCATGGAAAAATGGAGAGGGATTTTACATACATTGATGATATTGTAGAAGGAGTTTATAAACTTATTGAGAAAGTGCCTGCTGCAAAAGAAGACTGGGATGAGACAAAAGATGATATAAGTACAAGTTTTGCACCGTATAAAATTTACAATATTGGGAATAACCAGCCGGTACAGCTTATGAAATTTATTAATGTGCTGGAAGATAAAATTGGAAAAGAGGCAGAAAAAATTTATATGGACATGCAGCCGGGTGATGTTTTAAGAACTTATGCTGATGTAAGTGATTTAGAGAGAGATATTAATTTCAGACCAAATACAAGTATTGAAGAAGGTCTTGGTAAATTTGTTAATTGGTACAGGGAGTACTATAAAGTTTAGTACAGTAGATTTTTATTATTTTTCGTAAAAGAGATTTACTTAAAAAGGAGGTACTTGTAATGAAAATAGCTGTTGCAGGAACGGGTTATGTTGGTCTTTCCAATGCAGTTTTACTGGCTCAGCATAATGAAGTAGTGGCGTTGGATATTATACAGGAAAAAGTAGATATGATTAACCGTAAAGAATCCCCAATTGTGGATGCAGAAATTGAAGAGTATTTAAAGACAAAGGATTTAAATTTAGTGGCAACAACGGATGATAACCTGGCGTATAAAGATGCTCATTATGTTATAATTTCAACACCTACAAATTATGACCCGGAAAAAAACTATTTTGATACAAGCACAGTTGAGTCTGTTATTGAAAAAGTATTATCCATTAATCCTGATGCAATTATGATTATAAAATCCACAATACCAGTCGGGTATACAGAAGAAGTGAGGAAAAAATATAAAACAGACAATATTATTTTTTCACCGGAATTTTTGAGAGAAGGTAAAGCTCTTTATGATAATTTGTACCCATCCAGGATTGTAGTTGGGGAAGAATCAGACAGGGCAAGGAAGTTTGCCAATCTTTTAATAGAAGGTGCAATTAAAAAAGATGTGCCGGTTCTGCTTACCAATCCTACAGAGGCAGAGGCTATTAAATTATTTGCAAATACATACCTTGCAATGAGAATTGCTTTTTTCAATGAACTGGATACTTATGCAGAAATAAGGGGTTTGGATACAAAGCAGATAATTGAAGGGGTAGGATTAGACCCAAGGATTGGAACACATTACAATAATCCTTCCTTTGGTTATGGCGGCTACTGCTTGCCAAAAGACACCAAACAGCTTTTGGCAAATTATAAGGATGTTCCAAATAATATTATAGCTGCTATTGTTGAGGCAAACAGGACTAGAAAAGATCACATTGCTGACATGATCATTAAGAGAAAGCCCAAGGTTGTTGGAATTTACAGACTTACTATGAAAGTAAATTCTGATAATTTCAGGCAATCATCTATTCAGGAGTAATGAAGCGTATAAAAGCAAAAGGTATAGAAGTGGTTGTTTATGAACCGGTTTTAAAAGAAGACAGCTTTTTTAATTCAAGGGTTATAAAAGATTTGGATGAGTTTAAGAAAATGTGTGATGTAATTGTCGCAAACAGGTTGTCAGATGAAATAAAAGATGTTATGGACAAAGTATATACAAGGGATTTATATAATAAAGACTGTTAACAGATAAAACAGTTAATAAAAATATAATTTGTAATAAACAGCTAATAATAATATAGTAAATAATTATTAGTTATGAAATGATTAATTATAATAAATTATAGTAGGAGTTTAGGGCATACTTATGAAAAAAATTATGGTGGTCTTTGGGACAAGACCGGAAGCGATTAAAATGTGTCCTCTTGTAAAGGAGTTGAAATCCAGGGATAACTTTGAAACTATTGTTTGCGTGACAGGACAGCACAGGGAAATGTTAGATCAGGTACTAGAGGTTTTTAATGTGGTACCTGATTATGATTTATCAATAATGAAAGAAAAACAGACTTTATTTGATGTTGCTGTAAATATTTTAGACGGGATGAAGGCTGTCTTAGAAGAGGTAAGACCTGATATAGTGCTGGTGCACGGGGATACGTCAACAACTTTTGTAACTGCATTGGCGTGTTTTTATTTGGAGATACAAGTAGGTCATGTTGAAGCAGGACTTAGGACGTATAATATTTATTCCCCGTACCCGGAGGAATTTAACCGCCAGGCTGTCGGCATTATAGCCAATTATAATTTTGCGCCTACAGAAGTTTCAAAGAACAACCTTATAAGAGAGGGGAAGGATCCAAAAACCATTTATGTTACAGGAAATACAGCAATAGACGCACTTAAAACCACTGTCAGGGAAGAGTATACCCATGAACATTTAGAGTGGGC
>JAAYTO010000310.1 GCA_012523755.1 Clostridium sp.
CTCCCTTTGTATAATTTCTTACCCATTTAGTATAACCCCACTTTTCATTATCTATGGGTAATATCTTACTACAAAGGCTCAATAAAGTTTATCTGTAATTTATGCCATGGCTTAATCTTCCTTCATGATTTCACCGTGTAGGTAAGGGCACATAAAACAAGGGCACATAAAACAAGGGTGCATAAAGCAAGGGTGCATAAAACAAATGTAAAAGAAAATATTCCATAAATGTAAGTTTGGCAAGCAAAGATCCTGTAAAGAAAACGGGTTGTGTCTATTCAAATTGATTTTGCTCTTCTTTAATCTTTTCTTCATATTTTTGAATAATGATATCATAAAGCCGCTTGCTTACCGTACCAGTAACCTTACAGTTATTTTCTTTTTGAAACTTTATAACACTTTTTTTGAGATTATCTTCAAATTTGCCGCTGGGCCAGTCATGGAAGTACCCTAATTTTTTCAAGGCCTTCTGAACCTTAAGCACATCGGAGCCTACATCTCCGCTCTTTAAAACCTTAAAGGGGCGGTTTTTCTGAACGATAGTAACGGTGGTGCCATGGGGGACTATGCTATAAAGCTCCTTGGCACTTTCGCTATACATTCTGATGCAGCCGTGGGAAGCGTTTTGTTTTCCTATAAACCAAGGGTATTTTGTTCCGTGTATGCCATACTTGCCCCAAGGTACGTTAAGTCCCATCCATGAGCCTCCAAAGCTTCCGCCCCAGGCAGATTTGCTTATTATCTTCCACGTACCTTCAGGAGAAGGAGTTTCAGGTTTTCCGCCGGATACCATATAGGTTTTCACAAGTATTCCGTCCTTATATAGGTATAACTTGAGCTCGTCTAAATTAATATATATATGATAGCCTTCTTTTCGTATACAGGACTCAGTAAACTTATCTTGTATGCCTTCACTAATTACATACAGATCTTCGTTTGAAGGATGAAAGTCATCTAAAATCAATATGTTGTTCCATATTGTATATAAGATAAATAGAAATATAAACACTACTAAGGTCAGCACGGCTTTTTTTTTCAATAATATCACCATGAAATTGACTGATAACTGTTAAATTATATGATTTATACTGCTTGTACTATTATGATAAGTACAAAAAGCCGATATTTAAAACTAGGCAGATTGTATTATAGTACACAAAAACGTAAATCCACTTCAAGACAAATAAAAGTTTTAAAAATAGACAAATTGTATTATTGTACTAAGAATATAAACCTGTTTTTGATAAGTAGATGAATATCACATTAAACTATTATGAGGAAATAGATTGTATATAACATGGTATAATGTTAAAATTCGATTAGGATTATTTTATAAGGAGGGAATTTATATGTCTAAGGCCATAAGGGAACAGATAGTAAAGGTGTCAAAACTCATGTACGAAAGGGCTATGGCAAATGCTTTTGAAGGTAATGTGTCCGTGCGGGATGATAATAGCATTTATATAACACCCAGTAGAATTTGCAAAGGTTTTTTAAATGAAGACATGATAGTTAAGACTGATATGAATGGGAATGTTTTAGAAGGGATGTATAAACCCTCTTCAGAAATAAAGCTTCATTTAGCTGCATATAGGGAAAGAAAAGACATTTGGTCTGTGGTACATGCACACCCACCTTATGCCACGGCGTACGCAGTAGCCAATAAACCTATTGAGACAAAGGCATATGCGGAGATGCTTATGCTTTTTGGAAGGATACCCGTTTCTAAATACGGGACTCCGGCTACCGATGAGATATATTATGGTATGGAAGAGTATTTGAGGGATCATGATGTAATACTTCTTGCCAACCATGGAATTGTTGCTGTGGGAAGAGACTGCTTTGATGCATTTTATAAGATGGAAGCAGTGGAAACTATGGCAAAAACTTTGATATTGGCAAAAATTTTAGGAGGGGAAAATCAGATTCCGGACAATAAAATTAAAGAATTAGATGAACTAAGGGAGAAATTTAAAAATGAAAGTTCTCAGCCAATTATGAATAATATACTATAGCTGTTGCCAATATGGACCAATTAAAAAATTATCTGTTTAAATGGTTTATAATATGATATATTATTAGTATACATAATTGATCTGATATGGTTTCAGTGGTCTTGTAAAGGCATGTCACAAAGTAGTTTTAGGTAGTTTTTAAAATTAATATGGGAGTGATAGTATGCGTTTTTTTACTGATCTGGTAATGCAGTTGGATCCAATAGGGATAGCAATTATATGTCTTATTATTGCTATTTTTGTGTTTTCCTTTGTTGTCAATCTTACAATACGGAAAAGATACATTGCAATATTGGATGATTTAGAAAAAAGCTTTAGCAAAAAAAAGGAGAAGTTTAATACTTCTTTACTTAATAATATAGTTGAATCCTATAAAAATGCTGCAAAGGGCAACTATAATGAGGTTAATACCCAAGCCATAATTGAAAATTGCTTCAATACACGATTAAGAGTTTTGATGGTATGCGAAAAGTTTGTAAAGCACACTGTTTCAATACTAATCAGTCTGGGACTTTTGGGTACATTTTTGGGTCTAAGTCTTGCTGTTAGTGAACTGGTAGGTGTGTTTAACACAATTATGCAGTCCGATGCTGTCACAGACCCGACCTTTTCCAGTGGTTTTCTTAATGACCTGATACCTTCGGTTTATGGGATGGGTGTCGCTTTTACTACCAGTCTTTTTGGCTTAGCATGTTCCATAGCTTTTACTCTTATGACGATAGTATTTAGTGCGGAGGAAGCCCGGGAAAATTTGATGGTGCGTATTGAAGAATATCTTGATAATACTGTTTCACTTGTTATTGCAAAGGATAAGGAAACTGAGTACACCATCATGAACAATATCCTAAGGGAAACCTTTGTTGAGTTCGGAGAGAAGATTGAAAATACCCTCAAGCATACGGTGGAGACTTTTGGAGAAAAGCTTACCAGCGTGGCGATGGAGGTTAACATTACATCAAAAGTTTTAGATAATACCGTTGAAAGATTTGACCAATCCCTAAAGAATTTCAGTGATAACATAAAGGACTTTACCGAGTTCAACAACAACCTTAGAAATAATATTGAAAAAATGGATGTTAGCTTTATAAAGGTAACCGAGGCACTTACAGATACTTCTAAGATAATAGTTGACAATTACAATGCTATTGAAAGCTTCTCAAAGGATATCAGGGGAGCTGCCGAGGAGATAACCTCATATAACCAGCAGGTGGTTCAGGATGTCGGCAATATTGTTGAAGAGGTTAAGACAACCGTTTCATCAATAAAAGAATTGGGTGAAGCAATAAAGAGTGACCTTAGCACAAGGACCGGCGAAATTAAGGAGTATCAGGAAAAATTCACTGCTCTGACGGCAAAATTGAGTGAAGAGATAAATCATTTAGGAGAAAAAACCGCACAGGCCTTCTCGCAGACCCTTGATGAAAGTACTCAGATAGTTTCAAACAAGGTAGCTCAAAGCGTGGAAGAGGTCTTAAAGGAAGTCTTTGTTCTGATGGACGACTTTAAAGAGAATGAAAAAATTCTTGCAAAGACAATAATGGCACTTCCCGAGCAGGTAGTGGCTTACAACGAGACGGCTGCGGCACAGGTGGAAAAACAGCTGGATGAGGTCAAGAGGTTGTTTAAAAAATAGGAATAATTGCTGGATAAAAGAAAGCTCGATAGACGAATAGCTACAGTGGTTATTAGCTGTGCTTTGATTGGAGTGAGGTTGAATGAAAATCAGAAGGAGAAATTTTAGAAAGACTGAGGAAGCACCGAATTTTTGGCCGTCTTTTACGGATGTAATGTCAACTATAGCATTAGTGCTGTTTTTCCTTATGCTTTTAGCATATATTCAAAATCTTATTACCGGTAGCAATCTGGAATATAAGAAAAAGCAGTTGGCCGACACTCAACAAATGCTTGAGGAAGCACATCTAGAATTAAGCAATGCAGAAAATGAATTAAGGCTCAAGAAAAATGAGTTGGAAACAACCCGGGCAGAAGTTGAACGGGGAAAAATTGAGCTGACACTTTCCCAAGACGAGATTGAGAAACAGAAGGAAATAATTGCAATGAGCAATAAGGAGCTTGGTGACTTACGGGAAAAGCTTGAGAAGATTGCAGTTTTGCGTCTTGATGTTTTAGAAAAGGTTAAGCAATCAATTGAGAGGGAAATCGGAAAGAGGAACGAGAGAGGAGAAGAACTGGTAACTATCGGAGAAAATGCAAACATAATTATAAATGAAAATTTGGTATTTGGATATAATTCGTATAATATCAAGGCGGAAGGAAAGGAACTCTTAGACCAGTTTGCTGTTGCTTTTGAGAGAATTCTTGATGATAGAAGCATAAGAGATTATATTGACTCAATTAATATTGAGGGTTATACCGATGATACGGGGGATCCTTATTACAACCGGGAACTTTCCACTAAGAGATCTACAGCGGTTGTGAATTATTTGATGCAATCTAATTCTGAGCTTGAACGAAAGTACGCAGAATATTTTGCAACTGTAGGTTTTTCAGAATACAGACCCATTGCTTATGGAAACACGGAAGAAGCACGGAAAAAAAACCGAAGAATAGAAATTACCGTTGCCATAAAGGATGCAAACATTCAAAACATAATCAGGGATTATCTTTCGCAGACAGAGGAAATGTTAAATGAGCAGGGGGATTTTGATGAAGAATAAGATAAAGAAGATTGATATTAGAATATTAAAATATGAGGAGTATGTTAAGAAGCATCCTGAAAAGGCATACGGGTATTACTGCCTTGGAAGGCTTTATTTAATGACCGGACAATATAAGCTGGCTGAGGAGTATTTTAACAAGTCCTTGACCAAAGACAGTAATTACGTACTTTCAAAAGTAGGCATGATAGAGACCAGTGTATTTAGAAAAAAATTTTTAAAAGCTGTTTATTTGTTTACCAAATACCGTCGGGATATTATTGATAAATATGTTTACAGGGTCAAGTTGGTACGCGGAGTCAGTTCCTTTTATAGTAAAAATGATCTGTTCAGAACTCAGGGCGGAGGGCTGTTTTCTATACTTTTCTTAAACTACTCGATTTATTACATAAAAAAGTTGGTGGACAAGGAATCAAGCAATATTGTATTAAAGCTTATTTTGTGCATGTATTATTTAAAAACTGGAGAAAAAAGTTTTTATACGATACAACTATTTAAAACCTGTGTTTATTGGGACGGTTTAGATGACGTGTTGAGATGGAATCTTATTGAAAGACTAGCAGAATTGGGAGAAAAGCTTTTTTATGATGTTGATATAGCAAGGAAGTTTTCAACAATTCCCGATTCAAAATGCAGCAATGAATATGTCAGCATGATATTCAACACGGCTCTTAAAAAGGATGATAAAGCTAAAATAGTTCGGGTTTATGAAGCTGCCAACAAATACAATAAAAGCATTTCTGCGAATTTGTTATGGGGATATGTTTATTGGAGTAAAAAGAATTCATTTTATGATGCCTCGGTTTATGACTGCTGCAAAAGACTTATGAAACTGGGATGGATGGATAATGTGATTGCACATATGCTGCTCAAGTTTAAGGAGAAGAAGGCAGTGAGACTTGGAAGCGAAACTGAAAAAGCGTTGAAACTTTTCGGATATATGGGTTAATCATAGTACCCTGCTTTCTGTTCGATTTTCTCAACTATATCTTGATGTTTCTGGCACCCCAACACCTTTTCCGGGTCAACAGGGGTTTTTTTGTTTTCTAGTATTTTTCTTTGAAGTTTAACCGAAAGGATTCTTTGTAAGGATTCGTTCAATCTTTCTTCTGCTATTTCACCGTTTTCTATTGCTTCCAAAACACCGTTATATGCTTCGTCCAGTGAGGCTGGCATCAATATAATGTCTGCTCCTGCCTTAAAGGCCATAACGGCGGCCTCAGAGGAAGACCAGTACTTGCTGATGGCTTTCATCTCCATAGCATCGGTTATAATGAGCTTTTCATGTCCGAGTTCTCTTCTCAAAAGACCTGTAAGGATTTCCTCGGACAGAGTGGCGGGAAGGTCTTCACTGATAATATTGGGAAGCTTAATATGTGCTGTCATCACTCCATCAGCTCCGGATTGGATTCCTTTCTCGAAAGGAATCAGCTCTATTTGCCTTATTCTTTCGATATCATGGTTTATCACAACCTGACCGTGGTGTGAGTCAAAGGATGTATCACCATGACCCGGAAAATGCTTCAGCACGGAACATACCCCTTGGTTTTGCATGCCTTTTGAGATTTCCTGTACTATTGTGCCGACCTTATACGGATCGGAACCGTAAGACCTGTCGCCTATAACAGGGTTTTCGGGGTTGGTGTTGACATCGGCTACCGGTGCAAAGTTTATGTTGAAACCGAGAGAAGATAATTCTTTTCCTAATACGGTACCTACCTGGTATGCAAGTTCCGGATCATCTGCAAGACCGATAATATTTGCCGGTGGAATTTTTGTGGAATGCATTTTGGGATTGTTCCCGATTCGGCTTATGCGTCCTCCTTCCTCGTCCACAGCAATAAACATGGGAATTTTACTGCTTTCCTGCATGTCTTGGATAAGTTTTTGAATCTGTGGTATGGTGTCTATGTTTTCACTGAACAGTACTACACCTCCGGGATTGAAGTCGTATATTTGCTGTTTTGTAATTGCATCCAGTGATGTAATGGGGTGTGATGAACTATCCTCTCGAAAGGCGACAATGAATATCTGTCCGACCTTTTCTTCTAAAGTCATGGAGTTTATAAGATCATCCACTGTTTTTAACTGCCGGTCTTCAAGATTTCCCTCGGTTGGAAGAGGAGTCGGGGAAACGGCTAAAGTCCGTGTCGGCTGTGGACTGTTATCCGGCGGCATATTGTCGGAATTGCCGTTGCAGCCGGCGTAAGCGATGCTTATCAGCAGGATTATTATTAAAATATTGACTCTTTTTTTCATTATGGCACACCCTGTTAATTTTATTAATGTCTTTATTGTACCAATAATTATGAGGTTTTATCAATGGACTATATATTTGGGTGTTTAATAAATCAAAATTCCTGAAAAAATATTTGATAATGACGTCAAAATTGTCGATATTTCTATGCTTTTTATGGTTGTGAAAATTTAGAAGGCTTGGAATGAAATAAAGCAACTTGTAGAATGGTTATCTGAAAAAGACGACAAATTAAGGTATCAGGCGTTTCTTCTGTTAAAAAACCGTTCCATAAGCTTTGACGATGTTTATCCTTTTTGAGATGTTTTCAGTGAAAAACTCAGAAGTGGAAATTCATACCAGAGAAGTATGGGGTTGATGCTTATTTCTGAAAATGCCAGGTGGGATAAGGAAAATAAATTTGATAGAATCATGGATGAATACCTTACTAATTTGCATTATGATAAACCCATTACTGTACGCCAGTGCATTCAGTCATTACAAAATATCATTCCCTATAAAGAGCATCTGCACTCTATAATAGCCGATAAATTAATGGCTGTTGACATTTTAAGTGTTAAAGAAACAATGCGTAAGTCAATTCTGACGGATATTTTACAGGTGCTTGCAATGATAAGAAAGTATAGGACAAAGGACGAAATTAAAAGCTATATTTTCACAGCATTGGGCGGAGGATTATTGGATAAAAAGTCTGTAAAAAAAATAGAGACAATGATGCAATAGCACACAATTTACGTTAAAATGCCTTGACATGTGGAGAGGTTTAAATTATTATGTTCTTAAGATTAATTAAAGCAGAAGCTATGATCAGGAGGAGTAAGCAGCGACGGCTTAATAGAGAGGGGAAATCGGCGGCTGAAAGTTTCCCTTAAGTATCAACCTGCCGAAGGTAGCCTGGGAGTTCTGAAGTTGAAAAGATAAAGGTTTTGAAGGAACTTATCTGACTAGACTTTGGCGGTACAGAGCCGTTATTTCGAAGCTTTGTAGGGATATTTAAGTCTTTATGGAGGTTGAGATGCCTATTTGGTTATAGGAATTTTGGTGGTAACGCGGAAAAGTTGTCTTTCGTCCAATTGTCGGATGAAAGGCTTTTTTATATAGCAGATATTTATGGTTATATGAATACCGGCATCCTGATTGGTAAGTAAATTGGAAGTGGGGGAAATACTAACAAGGAGACAAGGAAATATGATTTTTTTAAGAATACTGATGTTTTTATTTATTGCAGCAGGTTTTGGGATTGTTTTGGCTGCCAAAGCCATTGTGAAAAGGTTTAAGATTAATGAAAAAACCATATGCCATTTTGAGCATGAAATGACAGAAGAAGAACTGGAGAGATATAAATTTAACAAGGCAGTACTCAATGTAAAAATGATGGGAATGCTTATTGCCCTTCCCGGGTTGATATTATTGCTGGTTATTTATAAATAGTTTTGAGAATTAATTCTTATAAAATAAAGTGGAGGTTTTTGTATGAGTTTAGAAAAAAATATTGCTAAGACCTATGACCCAAAGCAGGTTGAAGACAGACTGTACAACCAGTGGATGGAGAAAGGCTATTTTCATGCCCAAATAGACAAAGAAAAAACGCCCTTTACCATTGTTATTCCACCGCCGAATATTACAGGACAGCTCCATATGGGACATGCCCTGGATGAAACCCTTCAGGACATTCTTATCAGGTGGAAGAGGATGCAGGGGTATTGTGCCCTATGGCTTCCCGGCACCGATCATGCCAGTATAGCTACAGAGGCCAAGATAGTTGAGGCTATGGCTAAGGAAGGCTTAACAAAAGAGGAAATTGGAAGGGAGAAGTTTTTGGAGAGGGCATGGGATTGGAAAAAGCATTATGGGGGAAGGATTGTTGAGCAGCTTAAAAAGCTTGGAAGCTCCTGTGACTGGGAGCGGGAAAGGTTTACCATGGATGAAGGTCTTTCAAGGGCGGTTATAGAGGTCTTTATAAGGCTTTATAAAAAAGGTCTTATATACAGGGGTGAAAGGATAATAAACTGGTGCCCGAAATGTAATACCTCAATATCCGATGCCGAGGTGGAATACGAAGAAAAATCAGGACATTTTTGGCATATAAAGTACCCGGTAAAGGGCAGCAACGAGTTTGTTGTGGTTGCAACGACAAGACCCGAAACTATGCTGGGGGATACGGCGGTGGCTGTACATCCTGAGGATGAAAGGTATAAACACCTTGTGGGAAAAAGCGTTATTCTTCCTTTAATGAATAAGGATATACCGGTTATTGCCGATGAATATGTTGAAAAGGATTTTGGTACAGGTGTTGTTAAGATAACTCCTGCCCATGACCCGAATGACTTTGAAGTGGGTTTAAGGCATAATCTTCCGCAGGTGAAGGTTATGAACGATGATGCGACAATGAATGAATTGGCCGGGCAGTATCAGGGTATGGACAGGTATGAAGCAAGAAAACAGATTGTAAAGGATTTAGAAAATCTTGACCTGCTTTTAAAAATTGAAGACCATACCCATAATGTCGGCACATGCTACAGGTGTTCCACGGTAATTGAGCCGATGATTTCAAAACAGTGGTTTGTTAAGATGAAGCCTCTTGCAGAGCCGGCCATTGAGGTGGTTAAAAACGGTACGATAAAATTTGTGCCCGAAAGATTTTCAAAAACCTACTTCAACTGGATGGAAAACATTCAGGATTGGTGTATCTCAAGACAGCTGTGGTGGGGTCACAGAATTCCGGCGTATTATTGTCAGGAATGCGGACATACAATGGTGGAAAGTGAAATACCTGATGTTTGTCCGAATTGCGGCAGCTCAAGGATTGAACAGGATCAAGACACCCTTGACACATGGTTCAGTTCTGCTCTCTGGCCTTTTTCAACCCTTGGATGGCCGGAGGAAACGGAGGATCTTAAATATTTCTATCCGACCGATGTGCTTGTAACCGGGTATGATATTATATTCTTCTGGGTTGCAAGAATGATATTCTCCGGTCTTGAGCATATAGGAAAAGAACCCTTCAGCCATGTGTTTATCCATGGCATTGTGAGGGATGCCCAAGGAAGAAAAATGAGTAAGTCTTTGGGCAATGGCATTGATCCCCTTGAGGTAATAGATAAATATGGTACCGATGCATTGAGATTTGCCCTTACAATAGGGACCTCTCCGGGAAATGATTTGAGATTCTCGGATGAAAAGGTTGAATCCAGCAGGAATTTTGCCAACAAGATTTGGAACGCATCAAGATTTGTGCTGATGAACTTTGACGAAGAGCTTGAATTTTCAAAGGTTGACCCGGATAAATTTACCACTGCGGACAAATGGATACTCAGCAGGGTAAACAGCCTTGCTAAGGAAGTTACCGAAAACATGGACAAATATGAGCTGGGCATTGCTCTTCAGAAGGTTTACGAATTTATCTGGGAAGAATTCTGCGACTGGTATATTGAGCTTGTAAAGCCAAGGCTTTATGACAGGGAAGATGAAACAAGGCTGGAAGCCCAGTATGTTTTAAACTATGTTTTGGGTTCGGCAATGAAGCTGTTGCATCCATACATGCCTTTTATTACTGAGGAAATTTACCGTCACCTTGTCAATGAGGACGAAAGCATCATGATTTCACAATGGCCGGTTCACAGGGAGGATTACAACTTCCCTGAGGAAGAAAAGAAGATGAGTCTTATCATGGATGCCATTAAGAATATAAGGAATATCAGGGCGGAGATGAACGTGCCCCCATCAAAAAAGGCAAAAACTATATTTGTCACACCGAAAAGCAATGATCAGAAGACTCTGATGGAAGGGAAGATGTTTTTTGAGAGACTGGCATCAAGTTCGGAAGTAGTTGTTCAGTCTAACAAATCAGGTATTCCTGCGGATACAGTTGCTTCAATATTGGCTGGGGTTGAGATATTTATTCCCTTAGAAGAGCTTATAGATATTGAAAAAGAGATAGAAAGACTTAACAAGGAATTGGCCAATCTTGAAAAGGAATTGGACAGGGTAAACAAAAAACTTGCAAATCAAGGATTTATATCTAAAGCACCGGCTAAAGTAATAGAGGAAGAGAAGGAAAAGAAAGCGAAGTACCAAGAAATGTATGATAAGGTAGCAGAAAGGCTTAAGGGACTGCAAAACAAGGCATAAATTATATATTATAGTCGAAGTGGGACATTTACAGGCAGTAAAAATAATTACAGGGTGATTTTATGAAATATGGATTTATAAGGGTGGGGGCGGCTGTTCCCCAATTAAAAGTTGGTGACTGCCGTTACAATTCCGATCAGATTATCGGGCTTATTGGCAGGGCAGAAAAAGAAGGAGTGCAGATACTGGTTTTTCCGGAGCTTTCAATAACCGGTTATACTTGCGGTGACCTTTTTCACCAAGAGGCTTTGCTTGAGGATGCAAGGACTCAATTGGGCAGAATACTGAGTTCTACAAAGGATACCGGGGTTGTATCATTGCTGGGAATGCCTTTAAGCATTGATAATCAACTTCTTAATTGTGCTATTGCAATTCAAAAAGGAAGGATACTTGGGGTTGTCCCCAAGACCTTCGTGCCTAATTATAATGGGTTTTGTGAACAGAGGTGGTTTGCGTCCGGAAAAAACGCTGTAATCAATACGGTTTTGCTGTGCGGTCAGGAAATACCCTTTGGAAATGATTTGCTTTTTGAAGATGCAAGGGAAAATATATGTTTTGGTGTTGAATTGTGCGAGGATCTATGGGCACCTGTTTCTCCCAGTGCTTTTCAGGCAATGGCCGGGGCATCAATAATTTTTAATCTTTCTGCCAGCTATGAAATAATAGGCAAGAGTGAGTATCGAAAAGAACTGGTTCGGCAGCAGTCGGCAAAATGTCTGGTCGGTTATGTTTACACTTCTTCCGGTGTAAATGAATCCACAACGGATGTTGTCTTTGGAGGACATGCAATGATCTGTGAGGACGGAACATTGCTTGCTGAGTCAAAAAGGTTTGAAAGCGACGATCAGCTTATATTTTCGGATATTGACAGCCAGAGGTTGATGAATGACAGAAGGAAAAATACCAGCTTTATGGAGTTGTGGAAGGACAATGTAAAAAGTTTCAGAAAAGTAAGGGCAGAGCTTTCGAAATACAAAACCGAAGGATTAATAAGATATGTAGATCCTCATCCCTTCGTACCTTCCAATGAAAAAAGCCTTGATGAAAGATGCAGAGAGATATTTTCCATTCAGACCGCTGCATTGGAAAAGAGGATAAAACATACGGGGCTTAATCATGCTGTTATTGGTATTTCGGGAGGACTTGATTCTACGCTGGCACTTTTGGTGATTGCAAAAGCCTTTGATAATCTGGGTATTTCCAGAAAAAATATTATTGCCATTACTATGCCCGGATTTGGGACTACCGATATAACTTACACCAATGCCATGGAGCTAATGGAATCTATGAAGGTGGATATACGGGAAATTGATATTAAGAATGCCTGTATTCAGCATTTTAAGGATATAGGACATGATCCAGCAATACATGATGTAACTTATGAAAATGTTCAAGCCCGTGAGCGTACACAGATTTTAATGGATATTGCCAACAAGGAAGGTGGACTTGTGATAGGCACTGGAGACCTTTCGGAACTGGCGTTAGGGTGGTGTACCTATAATGGTGATCATATGTCCATGTATTCGGTGAATTGCAGTGTACCTAAAACTCTAGTTGGACATTTAGTAAGGTGGATTGCAGACAATGTGGTGGATGAGAGGTCTAGGGATGTTTTAATTAAAATATTAAATACTCCCATTTCTCCGGAACTTCTTCCTCCTGATGAGAAGGGGAATATCAAGCAAAAGACGGAGGATATAATTGGACCTTATGAACTTCATGACTTTTTTATGTACCATATGTTAAGGTACGGGGCAACGCCTAAAAAGATTGCGTTTCTTGCAGAGAAAGCCTTTGGAGGTAAATACTCGAAGGATATAATAAAAAAATGGTTGAAGGTATTTATAAAAAGGTTTTTCAGCCAGCAGTTTAAAAGGTCATGTTTGCCTAACGGTCCTAAGGTGGGGACGATTAGTCTTTCGCCTAGAGGAGATTGGTTTATGCCCAGTGACGCTGTAGCAAGTTCGTGGTTTTCTGAACTGGATGATTTATGAGTTAGTGGTTGTAAAGATATGGAGGTATGTTTGCAAATGTGTATATTACCAACATTTTCGCAAAAGAAAAATGAAAAATTGCTTGACATTTATTATTATCTGTCTTAAAATATCTTTGTGCCTTTTTTCGAGGCATATCTATGGTGGATATAGCTCAGTTGGTTAGAGCGCCAGATTGTGGCTCTGGAGGTCGTGGGTTCGACTCCCA
>JAAYTO010000024.1 GCA_012523755.1 Clostridium sp.
CAAATTATTCGTATATTTCCCGAACGAATGTTATTTTTAATGTATAATTTACCACGTTAATGGCAATATTATTAATATAGAAATATCAACGTTGAATTTCTAAAGCAAAATTAATTTACACACTATTTCTGATATTCCCACCAATCTTTAAATATAATAAGTAAAAACACAGAAATATTCAATGGAATATTTATTCCTATCAAAACATAATATTCTTTATAAGTAATTCATCTCCTGTTTAGGCTACTTTTTAATAGATTTCTATATAATTGTATGCTTTTTGAGCATATCATCCTTAATAGTCCACAGTTTTTCCGATAAGTCTACATAGTACCTGTGAGGATTCTCAAACCTTAGAACTTCTTCCCAGAGGGTATCAACCTGCTCCCGGCAATAATTTCGTATTCTCTCCAGATCCACAGATTCATAAACACACTTCCCTTTGTCGAAAACTCTAACCTGAAGCTCCTTTGCATAAAAATCTGTCACAGTTTTTCTTTTCCATGTGTGTTCAGGATCAAAAATTTCATAGGGTTTGCTATCGTCAATAACCTCATCAGCACAGGTAATTACATCGGCAATAGCCTTGTTGTTTCGTCTGTCAAACAGTCGAAAAACCTTCTTAAAGCTAGGATTGGTAATCTTGGCAACATTCTCGCTTATTTTAATTTTCGGAATAATACGTCCATTTTCCTCAACCGCGGCAAGCTTGTATACTCCTCCAAACACAGGCTCTGTTTTTGAAGTTATAAGCCTCTCACCTACACCGAAAATATCAACCTGTGCTCCCTGTATAAGTATATCCCTGATTATATATTCATCAAGTGAATTTGATGCAACAATTTTACAATCGGGATAACCTGCTTCATCAAGCATCTGCCTTGCTTCCTTCGATAAATATGCAATGTCACCGGAGTCTATTCTTATACCCTTTGGTCTAAAGCCCCTTGGAACAATCTCTTCGTTAAACACCTTAATGGCATTTGGAATTCCGGATTTTAATACATTGTAGGTATCTACAAGAAGGGTGCAGTTGTCGGGATAAATTCTTGCATACGCCCTGAATGCCTCAAACTCTGAAGGAAAAAGCTGAATCCAGCTGTGTGCCATTGTTCCTGAAGCAGGCACACCAAATTCCTTATCTGCTATAGTACATGCCGTACCAACACACCCTCCAATATATGCAGCCCTTGCTCCTAAAACAGCTCCATCATACCCCTGAGCCCTTCTTGTTCCAAATTCCAACACAGGTCTTCCCTTAGCTGCCCTAGCTATGCGATTGGCTTTTGTAGCAATAAGGCACTGGTGATTAATGGTGAGCAAAATCATGCTTTCAATGAACTGTGCCTCAATAACCGGTCCTCTCACAGTGACAATAGGCTCATTTGGAAAAATCGGTGTTCCCTCAGGTATTGCCCAGATATCACAACTGAATT
Source organism: Clostridium sp. (assembly GCA_012523755.1). Classification (GTDB taxonomy): domain Bacteria; phylum Bacillota; class Clostridia; order Acetivibrionales; family Acetivibrionaceae; genus Hungateiclostridium. The sequence goes on from JAAYTO010000024.1 coordinate 1,437, forward strand.
TAAAACCTTTAAGATATTTCAAAAAATTCTCACTAAAAATTCCCTTGTCTCTTAAAAATTCAATGTCCTCGTCCTCAAATCTAAGGTTTTTAATATATTCTATAAGCTGTTCCAATCCCGCCATTATGGCAAATCCGCCATTGTCGGGAACCCTTCTGAAAAACATATCAAAGTAGGCTACTGTGTCTTTTAATCCATTTTCGAAATAGCCATTTGCCATTGTTAGCTCATAAAAATCAGTGAGCAAAGTAAGTTTCTCCTGTTGATTCCAATTTGTCTTTTTCACGGCTGCGACCTCCTATTCCCTAATCCCCCTAACAATTTCAACACCATTTCCCATCATATTAAAAACGGCCATAACGTTCATCAAATCCCCATTGTGCTGTCCTAAATCAAAAGTATCAACCGCATCTAAAGGAACAATGACTCTAGACTTCATATCCTTCATGTTATAATATGCTTTCAGGGTAACGGCAAACTGCTGAATACAAATGTCCGTACAAACACCTACTACAATAAAAGTATTAACCTTTGGGTTTTCTGCAAGCCAGTTGTGGAACTCCTCCTCAACAAAACCATTTGTAGAATTCTTGTTAATAAGCTTATACCCACCAATACCCTTTATTTCATCCACCACTTCGCTTTCAGTTGTCCCCGTAAGGCAGTGAGCAGGATATGCATCAAACTCAGGTGATTTATCTGTGTGGTTGTCTGCAAAAGCAAGCTTTTTAATATTGTGTTTGTCACATATCCTGCTTAGATTACATATTTCAGGTATTATTGTTTCTGCTCTCGGGCTTTTAAGTGCTCCCTCCCGAACAAAGCCGTTTATCATATCGATGATAACAAGAACAGTTTTATCCGGTTCAACTTCCTTAATATCTAAAGTTGGTTGTTTCTCTATAGTTTCTAAAATTGCTTTTAAAGTCTCACTGCTCTTTTGTACAAAATTATCTCTCACTAATTTTTTCATAAAGACGCCTCCTTAAATCTAATTTTTGTGCATTTGCTATAAGTTACTTTAAATACAACATGTTGTTATTATATATTTGTTATTATCATTATATTACTAATTAATATTATTGTCAATATTAATTTTAGAGGCGTATATATAAACAAGAGAAAGTATTAAAACTTTGTAAAAGCAGCTCAGTGCATGTTTTTGGGCAGTTCTTTCTCAACAAGCATATATACAGGTACTTCATTTACTTCACTTGTTTTAATGTCTGAAACCTGTGCCTGATTATTATTTAAGACTTTTTCAATCCATACCGGTGAGCCCTGATAAAGCACTTCAATAACGCCATCGGACTCAATAATCTGTCTTACTCTTTCAATATCCATTTTAACATCATCTCCTGTTAATTTTTCATCATAGAATATTTGTTTTATATACCTCAAAAAAACGCTATTGACCCTTTTTTTATTATTACCTGTTTTAAAACTTAATATTTTATAATAAAATAATAAGTTTGTTATCTTCTTTTTTACCAACAAACCGTTGTATAATTATAGTAAGGAAAATGATTTTTCCAAGCAATACAGCAAATTTTTTGGCAATTAATATTTTATATTTCTTGTAACATATCTTGCAACATTTCTTGATTATTTTTCGATAAGTAAGATCTTACTGTTTATATCATTTCAGTTGTTTTATTAGTTATATCTTTCACGGGGAGTGATTGGGAACGGACATTTTTTTAGAAAGAATATTTTTAGGGGAGTACATAATTTAAAAAACTTCAGGGAGTAAAAATTTTAAGAAAAGATTTTTGGGGAGTACATAAAGAGAATATTAATGTGTATACACACAAGTTGTTTTTAAAAAGAAAAAAGCATGTATTAAAACTGTGAACCGGGGTTTCCTGTAGCTTTTAGATCCTTATGGAGACCAAGCCCGTTTCACAAAAACACATTTTGATTTTAGGGAGGAAATGACAATGAAAAACTTAAAAGCTAAATTAATGGTTGCCTTTATGGTTGGGGCAATGGTAGTTTGCCAACTGATATCAGTTGCAGAAGCTTCATGGTATAGGTTTAGATAATACCCAAACAGGGTAAAGTAAACATGTCATGTACTCAAAGCAAATACCGAATAATATGCGATTGTAAGTTCGTGCATGTTTATGATTAATAAAAATAAGAAATTAAACATTTGTAATTACGTGGTGTGATGGCTCCGGAATCTTCCCGAGCCGAGGTGTCACACCACTTTTTTATTCAGAAATTCATGTACCATCAAGGTTGTGATTCTGCTCAATCTACACGCCCGCACGGGGCGTGACATATCCTCATCCATAGTAAAAAACTACTTTCAAAATGAAAAGTAGTTTTTGGATATAACCTGAAATTGTAAGATGTACATAGATAATTTTATTTAATTTATCCTTATTAAAATTTATAGTGTTTCTTTAATAACGCAATGTTTATTGAATAAAAAATTATGTCAATTTATTCTTCCTTTCCTTTTCTCTTTCAAATTCCTGCATATCCCTGATAAAGTTCAGCTGAGTCTCCGTTCGTATAATTCCCCCTGCTTCAGTCACAATGTTGTTCATATGTCTAACTGCCTCATCGGACTCAATAAACTTTGCATCTTGAATTATGCTTTTTAGTTGTTCAAACTCCTCTTTTGAAAGTTCTAAACAACATCTGCATACTGGACAAACCAGTATATTATTCCTCTTGTAAGGAATAACCGGAATAAAGAATAAGGTAAACCAAGTAGTTAATTTCTGCAAAAGCCAGTTTGTTTCACTACCACAGTTGCTGCATTGTATTTTACGAACCGGTCCATAGTTTTTCACAGTTCTGTAACCCCAGCCAAATACAATCATAATATAACCTCCTGTAAGTTGGTCAACTGAAGTAAACTCATTTGAAACAAATAGACTAAGTAAATTCTTGTAAAAACAAAGGGAGCAAAAACAAGGTGTTGTTTAAGAAATGAAAATAATTAAAACGCATTTAAACCTTACACCAATATTTTACTCCATTTTATTACGATTTACAAGTACTATTTTATTATTGTTTTGCATAAAGTATTACTATTTTAAACAAGCCAGAAATACTTCAAGAAGTTGAATCTCCCCATACGGCCTTTTACGAATACAACAACATCTTTATATGCCAAAATTCCAACCCTCACATCATTTATTGAAGGCTTTATTCCAGCATATTTTGATTTATTGAATATCTGTATAAAATCCGACAGATCCAGCCCGGTTTTATTACAAATCCTCCTTTCATATTGTGAAGCTGTCTCACCTTTAATCATTTCAAGATTCGCAACACCTAAAAGCTTTATAATTCTTCCGAAAATTCTATAAACAGCCTTGTCACTCTCCATTATAAGATTTTTTCCAATCCATGCCTGAATATAAAGCCTTCGCAAAACCCAAATAAAAAATAGAATGGTAAAAATAACGAAGGGTATAATGAGAACCCTAACCCAAACCGGAGTAATATTAATGACCTTTGATATAGATGTTTCCAAAAATTCAACTGTTACCCGAATCCTATCTATAATTAAATCCCACTTGCTTTTGGCCATATTACTAACTGTCGGCTCAAATACCATCCATCCGTATCCTGCTATATAAACCTCAGGATATGCGTGGGCGTCTTTTTCACGAACAATATATCTCCCGGTTTCATATTCAATCTCATCAGCTACATATCCCTCTGCATATCTTGCAGGCAAACCGCATGCCCTCGCCAACACCACCATGGCAGAGGCGTAATGAATGCAAAACCCACTCCCGCTTTCAAAAAGAAAATAGTCATTGGCTTCTGTACCATCCGGAATGCGGGGAGGATTTAAATCGTACACAAAATCCGATGTGTGAAAATACTGCTCTATCGCTTTAGCCTTATCATAATCACTCTGTTTTCCTTCAGTTATACTTTCAGCCAATTCATAAATCCTTTGGGAAATGTTTTGAGGCAATTGCATATAGTTTTCATATACGTGGCTCAACTCAGCCGCTGCCACACCCAACACATTTATTTCGTCATAGCCTAATGTAAATCCCGTACCGTTAACCTTATCCGTCCTATAGGATGCAGGGTTCAATATTTCCTCCGCTATTGTTTTATTTAAAATTCTCATAAGCCTGTATTCCTGTGAATTTAAAGCTAATTTGGAGGATATGTATTCAATACGGTAAAAGTCCCATGGATATGTTAAAGGAAACGTACGTACCGCACACATTCCATATCGGTTTATGTATTCATTGCGGTTCTTACAATCAGCATCTAAAATACCAACCGGTACCGGAAGAGAACTCACAAAAACCTGACTTGTATTAGTTAAAACTGCAGTTTTCTTAACCCTTTTGTCAGAATCAAAATCCCACAATTCATTGTGTTCGGATAACAACGGAGGAATCTCTCCCTCTTCCTTTGCTCTTTTTAACAATGAAACAAGAGTATCATATTTAACCTGATACCGATAAATATCTTCAATAGGTTGGTATTCTATCAATTCACGATTTCCTGACTTCCATGAATTATTCTCATATTTGTCCCAAGCCCGCACTTTTAAGTACAGTGCTTCATCAGCTTCCACAACTAAGAGCACCCTGTCACTCAAAGGTGCACTCAAAGAATCTATCCTGCTCTGGGTCTTGGCATTCACAGGATTAAAAATATTTCTCGACACATTCGGTAAATAATCTTGTTCACTGTTTCCTAAAGTATCAATTTCATCACTTAATACTGTGTTCAAATATATAATTTTCGGAATTACATCGGGCTTTGGAATAATCATTGCACTTATAAAAACTACACAGACGCAAAAAAACATAGATAAGTAATACCATTTATTTTTATAAAAACCGCCTTCGGATGCAAAATTGCTTTTCTTCCTCTCACGCTCATAATACAAAACAAAAAAAAGTATTACAAAAATTGCAAAGGTCAATGTTAAATTCTTTTCCGATTTTGAAGAATAAATCAAAAAAGGAATAAGACCGGTAAGAAATACCACTCCTATCCTATAACGAATAACTGTAAAATAATAAATTACCGAAGTAAAGCCATAAACCGGAATCAAAAATAGAGGTAAAATTTCCCTCTCATTTATTGAAGCTACCTGAGACAGTATAAAATACAAAACGGAGAATGCAACAAACAAAAGAAATTTCATCTTTTTCTGTTGTTGAATATAATTGTAGCATACAAACATAATGCAACTAATAATTATTGTTAAAATTGGAATAACAATTTGAAATGAACCGGTTAGTGAAATAACCATCCAGTTTACTGCCGCCACAGAAAACAGTATAGGAGCTATTTGGCTTTTCAATCTCTTTATACTTTCCAATCAGACCTTCACCCTTCCTTACTAAATAGGTTGAGTTAATACCAATCTAGATAAACACCTTAGAAATATCATCAGCCACACCTATCGTCCATGTATTTGTTTTTGGCTGCCAAGTCTCACTGTTTACACTTTCGTTAAAACCATTGTTTTTTAATAATACCAAATCAATTGCCATGTTTAAATCCTGCATCTGTTCAACAAGTTGCATAATTTGCCTGTCCGGTGAAGCCGTAAACACCATTGCATCTCCACCGGCAATCCTGTATCCCCTGACTTCTTTAGCTGTAATACCTTGCAACGGAAGCCGGCTAACTTGATTGTCAGCTGCGTTAATAAATCTATAAACAGCCAGTCTGTGCTGTATCTTAATAACTTCATCCCTGTCCTTAATAGAATATTTCATCCATTCACCTTTTTCAAAAAGCCACAATTCCAAATCTCTGCCTGCTTTTATCATCATGTTTATTATCGAAATAAGTGCTTCTAGAATTTTATCCTCTCTTTGAACAGTTTTTTGAGGTACAGGTTTTTGTTCTGTTGAAATAAGGGGATCAAGCATCAATTCCTTTTTGGCAAAGCTTCCTCCCTCATCTTTTCTTACCATTAAAACCTCGCTTTTTGCAGATAGTTTCCAATGAATTTTATGAAGGGAGTCTCCCGGCTGATATTCACGGAATTCATGACCCGGCTCCCCGTATAAGCAATTCATAAAATTTAAATTGTTTGATATCTCTCCCGTTTCACTGCTTTCTACCTGAACGGAATTCAATACTAAGGCACTGTTTATTTGCAAATCCACTATTCTGTTTAATACTATTATATCTCTCGATCTTTCACTCTCATCTAATTTCTTTATTGCAGAAAACCTGAAAAAACCTAAAAAGTCCTTTATCCCAGCTTCATAAACTCCAATCCTTGCTTTTCCCCTGTATTTTGCCCTGTACTCCAAAACCACGTCCCGGGTCTTTAAAGGCCCTAAAGAAACAATGAGTCTGGGAGAGCTCAAGGGCATCATATTTGAAGGAATAAAAAAGGAAATAAATACAATGGGTATGGGAAAGATGGATTTATTTCTAAGAAAAACCTTTACCCGTACCACATCATCCTTTTCAATTCGCGGTGAATCAACTCTTGTATCCACCGAAACCTCAAGATTCTTCCGGGATAACAGAGCCACAACCAAAAACAAAAGCGGTGATAAAATCAACATATAGATCACAAGTACACTGGTCTCATCCCCAAAAAAATATGTATATAAAATCATACTGACCAACATAAAGAAATATGTTAAATAGCTTCGCATCGGATACTTCCCTCTGTACCGTTTGTTCAAACAACCGGAACCTTTGTATTTTGAAGAATATCGGCTATCACCTTGGATGAATTATAATTATTCATTTTTGCTTCCTGGCTTATTATGATTCTATGTGCCAACACAGGTACAGCCATTTTCTGAATATCATCGGGGAGTACATAACCCCTTCCCATAATAAACGCCCATGCCTTTGATGCCTTATACAGATTTAAGCTTCCACGGGGACTGCATCCTAAAACCACATTTTTGTCGTTTCTGGTGGCGGATATAATATTTATTATGTAATCCTTCAAGCATTCCTCCACCCTTACTTTTTTTACCTGTTCTTTAAGCTCCATTAGCTCCTGTGTTGTCGTAACAGGCTCAAGGTTGTCCAAAGGATTTTCACTTCCAAACCTGTCTATAATCATTTTTTCTTCATTTTTATCGGGATAACCTATACTGAGTTTAAGAAAAAACCTATCCATCTGGGCTTCGGGCAATGGGTAAGTACCAAAGCTCTCAATGGGATTCTGGGTGGCTAAAACCATAAAGGGACGTGGCAGCTTGTACGTTTTTCCGTCAACGGTGACCTGGAATTCTTCCATAATTTCCAAAAGACTCGATTGTGTTTTTGGTGAGGTTCGGTTTATTTCATCCGCCAGAAGGAAATTGCACATCGCAGCCCCTTCCCGGTATTCAAACTCCCGCGTTCCGGGATTGAACATCGAAAAGCCCATTATGTCTGAAGGCATTACGTCCGGAGTAAACTGAACCCGGTTAAAAGCCCCGTTTACGGATCGTGCAAGAGTGGCAACCAACTGAGTCTTTCCCACACCAGGAACATCCTCAATCAAAACATGTCCGTCACTAAATAAGGCAACAAGGAGATGCTCTATCACAGACCTTTTGCCGATAATAATCTTCTCCATGTTATCTATCAGTATATCAATGGTCTTGCTCATTGGACAACACCTCTTTTTTGAATTTTAACCCGCCTGAAAATTAAAACCTAGTGCATTGAGCCGTTCGCTATTCGGCCATTTCACTTTGTGAAATCCTACCAGCCTTCAAACCCACTTTAATAAAGCCCAAAGAAACGACTTATAGAAATAATTATAACAAAAAAATGCATCCAATGCACAATAATTTAATAAGATATATTGCTAATTGCAATATCATGTTATTCCTCCCCTTGTATGTATTTTTTTATAGTTGCTTCATTTAGTCCCACTTATGAAACAATATATCCCTCTACTCTACAATGCCTGTTGTTAAATTTATACTCCAAATTTGCATACCTATCAAACATCATTAATGTACTCTTGAACAACTCTATTTAGCGGATAGGCAATTCCATACTTCTCTAATAAAGACTATGTTTATACATTACTAAAGGCACATCCTTGATCGGAAGTGCCTTTAAATAACGATTTATTCTATTAATCAGCCATCTTTCATCCTATAATACTATACTTACCTTCAAGAGTAGTTATATCGAACTTACCAATTCTTCCATCTTCGGTTTTAAACGTAAATACTTTTTATCAGAACTTAATTTGATAATTCATCTACTTCATGCAACAGCAAAAATTATATCAAATCAGTTTACGGATCTCATTTCAAGCTATCCTTAAGAGCCTTTTCCAACATGGAATTAAAGTCCTCGTATGTATTTATTATTGTACCTGATGGGTTATCCAGTTCAACAAAAACGTGATTTAGCAAATCGAAACAATACCAACTTATATTGCTTTCTCCAAAAAACATATACTGCTTCTGATGCTCATTCTCGTACCAGATTTCATTTGTATCAACATATCCGTAGACCGTATCGTTATTCTCAACCTTCACTAACCAGTTATCAACTCCATAAAAAATGAAACCATTAAATTCCAGACCATTAACAGTTTTTAAAAATCTTATATATTGCTCTGGTAATTCGTTACCAAACTTTTCATTAACTGCTTTTTTCAAAGCCTCAATTTGTTGGTCTGATGCTGGAGCATTTAAAGTATCCCCATATTTCTCCTCAATTTTTTTAATATCTGACAGTAGCTTTTCCCACATAACAAACCTTCTTTCTTTTAACAGAAAACCAGCAGTGTTCAACTTTACGCTTTGTTATTTAAGAAATAAAAAGAATTATTTATCGGAATATAAAACATTTATTCTTCATCTTCCACTATCGGTATAAAAGGTGATAAATACACATCTTTCTTCTCTAAAACTCTTCCTCTGGATAAAACATACACTCTGAACTCATTGTCAAATCCATCAGTGTCTTCATCATCCATAACGTAAAGAATGCCGTATGAACCAGGAGTTAACCGGGCTATATATTCGAAAAACTCCACGGGATTATCTTCGTTAATTGGTTTTCTATTACTACAGCCGGCTAACAATATATGATAAATACCATTAACTGCATGTAAATTGAGTATGTTATTTCCCCAGTTTAACTTCGCAATATGTGACCTTATTTCATCAGCTATTTCATATAACCCTTCTTCATCTACATTAGCAGGTGTTTTTCTAATCGTAGCCCATCCATGAAACTCATACATTTTATCTCCTCCTTTATTTCAAAGGTTCAGTATCTATTATTACTTCTATACCATACCTCTGACTATATTCGTAAAGTTTATCAATTACAGACTGTGAAGGCTGACCCTCAAAATGATAATATACTTTTCTTCCGGTTTGCTGGGCAGCTTCAAACGTTGCCTTCATTTGATTTCGTACATTCTTATTAACTGTTTGCAGTGCAGGCTTGGTTTGACCGATAAAATCTTTACTTATAGCATCAAACTCACGTGCTTCGGGATCATTAGCAAATCTTACACGTAACTCCCCTCCGATTCTTTTGGCAAGAGCATCGGCAGCTGAATCCGGTTTATTTACTTTTATTAAGTCACCAGAATATTGTTTTATGTCGACCCATCCCTTGCCATCGACTCCCGGTTCGTTTACATCCGAATCATTCTCGCTTTGTTTATACAAACATTTAAGTCTATCATATAAGTCGTTAAACTCATCCCTGTCTATTTCTCCATTTTCAAACTTTTGTTTAAGCTGCTCTTCTATGACATAAAACTGCTCAATCGTTATTTTCTTCCCGCCAGATGCACCGGTTTCACTTGTTGTTGGCATCTTCCCTTCACCTTGCAAGTTGAACTGATAATATCAAAGGCTTTATAACTCTTTTACATCGAGGTGATAATATAATAAGCAGTGATTTTTGTCAATATTTTTCTGTTTTATCACTGCTGCACCATGCACTCACAATGTGAATAGCTTTTTTCCCGGCACTTTTATTTGTTGTTCCTCTCATTGTTTTGCAATCAACGGCTACTACATCACCTTCTTCGAGCTGCATAACTTCCTGTATCCACTCTACAAAGCATTTTTCAAACTGCTTCGGGGCAATTACGTCTAATACTCGTGCTATTGTGAACCATGATAGAATTCCATTGGGCAACTCAAGATACTGCTTTAGCCAATCTTCCATTATATGAGCCATGTCTTCATCTCTTCCCACTCATCACATCTACATATATTTGCAGCCACGGCAATAAAAAGTATATCCAGTAGTTTATACTGAACCTAACCTTCTTGTCTTGGATCGAAAATCACTGTAAATAATCAAAAAAACTTCCCATATAATCGCTTCCTGACCATAGTTTTGACATCACTATTTATTATGCTCTATGTTCATTAGCTTTCTATATGCCTTTAAAGGTTTAGCTGTAATTTATACCATGGCAAAATGTTCATTCCTGTTTTGCCATGATAGATATATTATTATCCAAGAAATTTTTATGTTGATTCGCTTGGTTTTGTTTTCCAAATAATGTATAATTAACTTAACATATACGAAATCTAAACATTATTAAATTAATAGAAGTCATATTATGAAAGAATGCAAAAATATTATTTTATTTTTATTACAAAAAAGTTTTTTACCGACAGTAAAATAAAAGATAAATTTAAAGAAATTTATAGAAATGCTTTCGATGACCAATATCCCGGTGTCTATATTTATTTTGCCGGATATAATAAAATATACGAATCAAGCTACAAATTACAAGACACAGTAGATGATTACAACACGTGGTACAGCTTTAATGGATCGTAAGTAATTATATGTTTACAAGTGTCCTAAACTACGTAAATTATAGGAACATTACCGAGATGAATTGAAAGCTGTTCTCTCAAGAATTCTTCACCCTCATTTCTCAACTCTTCTTTATACCAATACTTGCCCCGTCCCCTTCCGGTCATCATGTTTTATCATAGAGTTCTACAGCTTTTGGAAATGCTTCGTTATTGATTTGCCCTATGGACAAAACTGTATGTCATGAAAATAATCTCAATAAACATCTCTTTTTTAACCTTATCCGATAACTCATCAGCCAGTTGCTGAATCAATTCCGAATACAATTCCCGCCAGTTTTCCATTAGAACCACCGGTGCTATCAAAAGTCCGATTCTATATCCCGCCTCACACAAATTGTTGATTGCATTAATTCTATCCTTTAGCAAAGATGTTCCAAACTCCACCTTTTGAATAATCTGCTGAGGGTTTACACTCATCCTTACAATAGTTCTGCCTTTGTGAGCTAAAGGCAGTAAAGACTCAACCATATGAAACTTAGTGGGAAAGGTTATAAACCCGTATTCGTTTCTGCCAAACCTTTCAATGGTCCATTCAAGGTTTTTGGTTATGGTGTTTTCCAAAACCAGATCGCTGTTGCTTCCAATCTCAAAGGTTAATTCCTCATCGGCGTTATTTGCTGTTTTAATTAATTTGTCCATCATCTGTTCACGGTTTACAAACAACCTTAAGTAAGAACATTTATTATAGTTGCACACCAGATAGCAATAAAGGCACATGGCACTGCAGCCCGAGGATGTATACGGTACAAGGAAATCTGAGACTTTATGATTGGGAACATATTTGTGGGTTTTTCGAACCCCGATTATAAGAAACCTTTTCATCTTACCGAACTCTTTATTTGAGCTTTTCTGCAGCTCTTCAATATTGTTGTGGCTCTCAATGGGGATCCAGGTTTTATCATGATATAACTTTCTTAAATACAGTCCAAGCTCATACCTGTCAATTGCCGGCTCGTAAAATATTTTATCCGGATACATAAAGTCACCTCTATAAGTATTTTGATTTTGAAAATATGTAAAGGTCTTTCTGACTTCAGCCCAGCATGTATATTCTCATTGGTACAGAGTTAATGACTTTAGTTTGGCTCATTATCGTATTTATATACTCATATGCTAAAAACCGAACATTATCGAAAAAAACGGGTGTATATTGATTATGTAAAGTATAATATGGAAATAGAATAAATTTTATCTATACATGACTATACACTTGTTTGATGTCCATGTAATAAACTATTAAAATCTAAACATATTGACTTACATAATTATCTGTATTAAAATGTAATTAATATGGTAATACTAAGTATGCGATGAAGAGAAGAGTACGCTATTGATGGCTTTTACAGAGAACTCCGGGAAGCTGAGAAGGAGCAAAGTACAGATAGCCGAACATGGTCTTGGAGCTTTCGCACCGACTATCCGATGGATTTAGGCTGCGACAGGTGCACCTGTTATAGTGCCAGGGTATAATCAGAAGTTTCTGACGTACCTGCTGAGGCCGATATTGCGAAATATCGGTGAACCGGGGTGGTAACACGAAGTATAATGCTCTCGTCCCTAGGATAAATTGCCTAGGGGTGAGGGCTTTTTTATTCGTATCTATTTAGTTTTAGCAAAGCAAACGAAAAAACCAGGGCACTTAGAGCTTGACTTTTTGTTTGTACAAAAAAGTTTTATTTAAAAAATAGTAATTTAAGGAGGAGTTGTTTATGAACATATTCATCGGCGGAGCCTGGCCTTATGCAAATGGCTCTCTTCACATAGGCCATGCTGCAGCTTTACTGCCGGGAGATATACTGGCAAGATATTTCAGATTGAAAAAATATAATGTGTGTTATGTTTCAGGAAGTGATTGTCACGGTACGCCCATTCAGATACGGGCTCAAAAAGAAGGAGCTTCCCCTGAAGAAATTTCGGATCGCTACCACAATCAGTTCAAGGAGTGTTTTGAAAAGCTGGGCTTTTCCTATGACTTGTACAGTCAAACAAAGGATTCCTATCATGTTGTTTTTGTTCAGGAATTTTTCACAAATCTTCTCAACAGCGGTTTTGTATATAGGAAAGCTGTGGAACAGGTTTATTGTGAGTCCTGCCGCCAATTTCTACCCGACAGGTTTGTTGTCGGTACTTGCCCAAATTGTAAAAGCAAGACAAAGGGGGATCAATGCGATGCCTGTGGAACTCTTTTAGATGCTGCCAATCTAAAAGACAGAAAATGCGGCATCTGTGGAGATACTACCGTCTTCAAATCATCGGAACACTTTTTTCTGGCATTATCAAAGCTGCAGCCCTTCATTGAGGATTATGTCCAAAATTCCAGCGGCTGGAGAACCAATGCACTGGGGCTCTCTCAAAGATATATAGACGAGGGACTCCGTGACAGGGCTATAACCCGGGATTTGGAATGGGGTATACCTGTGCCCATAAAAGGGTTTGAAGGTAAAAAGATATATGTATGGGTTGAAGCGGTTTTGGGGTATCTTTCCACAAGCAAGAAATGGGCAGAAGCTTGTGGCGTGGATTGGCGTGAAATACGATCCGAAAACTCTTTACACTATTATATACACGGCAAAGACAACATTCCCTTTCACACCGTAATTCTCCCTGCCCTTCTAAAAGCCCATGGCGATTTTCATCTGCCGGACAGAATAATATCCAGCGAGTATGTAACCCTTGAGGGCAAAAAGATATCCACCAGTGAAAACTGGGCGGTCTGGATACCGCATCTTATTGAGCGTTATAATCCCGACAGTATCCGTTATTACTTTATTGCCAACGGTCCCGAAAAAAAGGATACGGACTTTTCATGGAGAGAATTTATAAACAGCCACAACGGAGAACTACTTGGTGCTTACGGCAATTTTGTCAACAGAAGCCTTGTTTTCATACGAAAATCTTTTGGCGGCAAGGTACCCAAAGGAGAGTGCAATTCGAACATCAAGGAATCTATAGTTAATCTTTATCCAACAGTCGGAAGCCTTATTGAACAGGGAGATTTTAAAGACGCCATTGAAGCAGTATTTTCATTTATACGCTCCGCAAACAAGCATTTTGACGAAGAACAGCCCTGGATCACCCTTAAAGAAAACATAGAAAAATGCAGGCAAACCCTTTTTACTTGCGTTCAAATTATTGCCAATCTTTCAATTTTACTGGAGCCCTTCCTGCCGTTTTCATCATCTAAAATCCGCAGCATGCTTCATATAGAATCAACCGGGTGGAAATACACCGAAGTGCCGTTTGATCAAATTATTGGAGATGTAAATATTCTTTTTGAACGCATTGACAAAAAGAGAATTCAGGAGGAAATTGAAAATATGAAGCGAGTGAATTAGCTCAAGGGCATCGGATCCTTTCACTCTTCCGGTAATTTTACTTCGCGAAATTTCTCTAAATGTGAAGAAAAGTGTAAAAGAAAATTTAAGTTTCTTTCACATTTTTCTTCACATATATGATTTGCAACTTGGTGAACTACTTCATAACTCGTTAATAATTTCATGATTTCTTTTTAAAACTCCTTTGCCCCTCCAACTAAAAGCCCTATCCTTGTATCTTCTTAAAAACTCTTTGTTGGAAATTTCTTTTAGCTCCTCATATTCTATTCTGTACTTAAGATTATTTTTAAACTCTTCTATCACCGTCTTTTTTACCTTTTGGTTGTGAGGACATACATCCTGGCATACATCACATCCCCAAATCAAAGAATCCTTCTTTAAAATCTCCATATCTTCCGCCGAAAGTTCACCCTTCTTTTGAGATATATAAGACCTGCATTTAAACGGATTTATTGTAAAGTCACCTAAAATGCACTGCCCGGGGCATCTTTTCACACAATCAAAGCATTTTCGGCATGTCCTGTCCTGCGGTTTATCAGGCTCAAAGGGATAATTGTTTATAATATACCCTATAAAAACATAAGAGCCATATTCATCCGTTATTATATGGTTGTTAATTCCGAAAAAGCCCAACCCCGCTTTGTAGGCTAGATATCTATCATTAAGAGGACCTGTGTCTGCAAAGGCTTTGTAATTAAATCCTTCGATGTTTTTTTTAAAAAAATCCCCTATTTTTTCTAGCATATCTTTAACCGTCATATGGTAATCTACAGCGTAAGCATATTTTGATAAATTGGAACCTTCAAAATTACCGCAATAATAGGGAAACAAACACACTATTACCGACTTTGCATCTTCCAAAGTCAAATCCGGACAAATCATTTTTTCCAGACTTCCTTTATCAAAAGCATTTGCAAAGCCCTTTTCGATTCTCTTTTCCCACACATCCTTTAAATCGGTATAAGGACCGGAAGATGCTATCCCTACACCTTCTATATTTATAGCTTTACAAAATTCAATTAAAGCTTTCTTCATCCAATCAATCCTAATCCAATGTTTTTTTATTATGCAACATCCATTTTGCTTACATTATATATTATTTATATTATACCTACATCTTTATCTGGATTTCAAAAAATTATAAACCCAACTTTTCCAATAACTTCTTCATTATAAGAAATAGTCTTCATTATTTTTTAAATTCCCGCTGAAATAAAATCTTGCGTTCGTATTTAAACTTGCGTTCATATTTAAATATGAAAGGTTCGAACCTCCTTAGGGTCATCAGTTTAACAAGTAATCAGCTTAGAGCAGCATATGTATATGTTGACAGTGAAGTAGTAAATTCAACTGATTTGTCAACTGATAAAAAGATTCATGTTCCATACTATTGACTCACTTACCTATGACAGACACAGAAAGCCAAAACTTACCGGGCTGGAGATGCAACTATAAGCCTTGCTGTAACTGAAACAGAATTTGATTGGAAAACTCACAAAAGATAAAACAGAGTGGAGCTGAGGAAGGGACTTGAACCCTCGACCTATTGATTACGAATCAATTGCTCTACCAACTGAGCTACCCCAGCATCAATACAATATGACATTATTTTTTTATTCCATATAGAGTTACCATATTAAACATGATATACCCCACATAAACTATAAAACTCACATTAAAATATTAATTCCAAAAAGCATTTTTGTCAAGAGCAATACTTCTTTTTTACACGGTAAAAGCATGAACCCATCTCCTGCCAATACTCTCACAAGAGAGTTTTTTAAAATGCCATTTCAGCATTTAATATTCAGGCAAGAAAATCATTTTTTAAGAAATGCCCCCGGGATTACTAAGATATG
>JAAYTO010000311.1 GCA_012523755.1 Clostridium sp.
ATTATCGATATCACCTAAAGACCTTTCACAAATTATATATTCATAAGTCTTGCCGGATCTGCTCTTCCATTTAATCTTTTCCGTTGGTATCCCTTCAGGCTGATATGTCTTAATTACAATAGTTTGGTCTTTAAGTTTTTCTCTTGTAAATTCCCATCCTTACTACTTGATGCAGGTGTTTCAATAGCGGGGTTGTGCCAAATACAAAAACAAACCCTATAATTACAATTACAGGTACAACACTGAACATTATATCAAACAAGTCATAAGGAAATCCACCCGTTTTTACACATCCTGTAAAACAATAACTTAATAAGGCATATTTATTCTCACTTAACTCCTAGCTTAAGTTTTACAAAATCTGAAGTCTTCTCATCAAGCGGATAGCATTTATTAATTCCTCCACGGCTTGTCGAAACGACATAAACAGAATCCTTTGCCAGTAATACACTCACGCTACGGGAATAAAGACCATCAGGCGAAGTTTGGTTAATTGAATATTTAACAGCATCATCATCCGTAATAGTTACTTCAGCTTCACCACTTTTAAGTTTGCTATGCAGGATTTCGAAAACTTCCTTGTTGAAATCCATATCAATATCTTTTACACCTGAACCGAACTTATAATAACTATATTTATATTCATCTAATGTTCGATAATAGTTTTCGATTTTATCTTTATCAACCTCTCTACAATATTTACTCCATCCAAGTAACAAAATTGTATATCCACTATCGTTTTTCACTAAATAAATAGTAGCTTCGTAATTATAATTTATTATTTTAGCCAACACATTATTTATAAACACGTCACTACCTTTTGCATTTGCTACTGCCTGACCAAGTTCAAATTGGTCTCCGCCTAAATCATTATTAACTTCAACATATAAATCCCCATTATAATAGAATTGTCCTTCGCTATATATATCATAAACTGTAGAACTGATGTAAACACCAGTATTAACATAATCATCAAATGTTTCCTGATTTGTAGATCGAAAAAATCTAAGCCATCCAATTGGTAATGCAGAGGCGGCCAATGAAATACAATATAAAATGATTGTCAATATCCAAAGTGCTTTCGTTTTTTTACCTTTCAGCATGTTAACAATACTAATAACAAAGATAACACTGCCTCTTATAAAGAAAACTCCTGCTATAATACAAAGAATAACCAAAAATCCTACAAAAAGTACTACCCCAATCATATATCCCCCTCATTTTTCATGCAACGTATTAATACTTTCTTCAATTATTCCATTGCATTTTTTTATCCAAAATCGCCATACTCAAAATAGTGTTTCAAAAGAATAATTTATCTTTAATTGTATATTATCAAATTAGATAACAACTGTCTACCTTAATTTACTAAATGCTCATTGGAATATGAATTTTCTTAAAACACAGGGTATAATATTCAAATGAACATTTTCCGTCTATGTACTTTTGGGATATAACAGCAGATAGTGCTTTACTGGTTATTCCTTTATTCCAATAATCATATCCAATATAAAAACCTAATTCACAGTTATTATTTTTTTCGTCTATTGATATTGCCGATATACTTCCTATTATTTCATTATTTATCTCTATTGCCCAATGATACACATTCTTACATACATACCGGTTAATTATATCTGTCAGAAAAGCTTCAATATCTCCAATGCTTTTATACGGTTCCTAGGAAAGAAATTTGGTAACCCTTTCATCTGTAGCGTAGTTTTTATACATGCACACTGCCCCTCCGTAAAAACACACACAACGGTATCTCCCGTAAACTCAATATTATGCACAGTAAATTAGTGCACTTCACCAATTAAAACTAATTTCACTTGGTTTTTAAGGGAATTTATATATTTTTCCAACTGTTTTTTAAAAATATCACTACCTACAGCTGCCGCTTTATAATATATTTCAAAAGACCCATTTATGTTATTTGATACTCCCAAGTTGAGTGTCAGAAAGTTAAAGAATTTTATTATTCTTTCTATAAATTTTAAGATATTGATTTTCAGCCTTGCTTTAATTTCACACTTGTATGTTCCTTCAAGATACTTTACAGACCTAACTCCAAAGATTTGAAACGTATTTTTAATACCAATGTTAACTGATCTTGCATTGAAAGAATTGGCAATAAACCAATACATTTCTACCAATTCATTTTCAATATCTTTAGACAGAAACATTCTTTCTTCCTTTGAAAGAAGTTCTTTTAAGCTGGATATTTGCAGGTATATTCCTTTTGTGAAACTATTAACATCAATTTGAGAATCTTTAATATACGCTTCCAAATTAATCAATACTCTATATAATGGCTTATATATATCTTCCACATACTTATGTGTTATTTTTTGAAATCTCTCAGTTGAGCTTATCCTATACGCATGTTCCAGCTCCACCTTTTTAATCCTGTAAGACACAAGAGATGGAATCCCGGCAAGAATACCGCCTATTATAGCTGTTAAGATCGGTATAAAAATTTCAGAATTCATAACCATGCCTCACTTCTGGAAATTTATTGTGCCGTCACGGCAGGAGTTCCAGTTACTCCTTCGTCTTTTTAGTGAACTACTATAAATCGCATAGCAGCTAAAGTATTCTCTTAATTCCCTATTTACCATATCTACTATTTAAATTATGCGATTATTCCTGTTTTCTCTTCCGCCAATTCATTTTTCGCCATCTGTGTTACTTCTTTTATAAATTCAGATTTTGCTTCTGTATATCCATCACGATCAAATTCGTATATCTTTTTAAGCTCCAGCTTGAGCTCACCATACCTTTTAGCCAAATCGGGATTGCTGATCAAATAGTCTCTAAAATATAATTCATCCCAATCTCCGGCATATCTGACGTGAACATGATAAGCTTGTCCTTTAAACCCCTCTGGAGTATATCCCTTTAGAAACATCATATGCGGAGGAGGGTTATTGACCTGAGGACTATAGATATATCCAATCTCCTCCATCTTTCTTATTATGTGGCCATTCTCAACATGTTCAAATACTTCAAGCAAGATATCAATAGTAGGCTTTGCTATCATTCCGGGTATTGAAGTACTCCCATAATGGTTTATTCTAAATATATTTTCTACGCCAATAGCTTTTTCAATATGTAATTTTTCTTCGTTATAAAACTTAGGCCAATCTTCATTATATTCAGTAATTATTATTGGAAATAACCTCCACAACTCTTCATTGCTCATCTCAGAAAGTTTTTTCATTTACTTGTCCACTCCTCAACATTTTTACATAATAATTATCACCAATAACACTTACCATTTTCCCTCTGTCTTTTGTCACAACAAAATGAAACTGTGCAATTCATAACTATTCACCTCATATCGGCCAGATCAAAAAATTCATCCAGACATAAAAATTATATTTTTTAAATACAATCTACTGTTCGGACTTTAAAACTATTTTACCACAACCAGCAAGTTGTTGCCTATGTTGTGCACAAAAAAAGGGGACATTAAGTCCCCATGGAATTCATCCTTTCAGTTTTAATATTTGCCAAATTCTTTGTCAGTCAATTCAATATTGGGAACAGAAATAGAATCCGGTTTTTTCTTTTCCGGCATACTGTCAAGGGTTTTTAATATTTCCGGATCAATGCTTTTGAGGTATTCGTCAGACGAAGATTTATTTTTCGTAAGAACAAACTTACTGACCTGTTCTTTAAGCATTTCAGCTTGGCTCATAAGCTCTTCACTGGCTGAAGCACTTTCCTGTGAAGATGCAGAGTTGGTCTGTACAATCTGAGATACTTGGTTAATGGCCTGATTAACCTGTGCAATTCCTGTTGCCTGTTCATTTGAAGCAACGGCTATATCATTCACAAGGTTTGCCACTTTAGAAATGCTTTCAACAATGCTATCCAGGGCTTCGGCGGTTTTATTGGCTATTTTGGTTCCGTCTTCAACATTCTTAATGGAATTCTCAATCATTTCGGTTGTTTCCTTGGCTGCATTAGCGGAACGCATTGCCAGATTTCTTACTTCCTCTGCAACAACTGCAAAGCCCTTGCCGTGTTGACCTGCTCTTGCTGCCTCCACCGCTGCATTTAGTGCTAAAATATTTGTTTGGAATGCTATTTCATCAATAACCTTTATAATCTTTGAGATGTTATTCGATGACTTGTTGATTTCTTCCATTGAGTTAAGCATTTCATTCATCTGCTCGTTGCCAGTCATCGCGTTTGATTTGGTAGATTCGGCGAGTTCATTTGCATCATTAGCACTTTTGGCATTTTGTTTTGTTTGAATAGAAATTTCCTCTAGTGTAGCCGTCAGTTGCTCGATGGAACTTGCTTGTTCGGTAGCACCTTGAGATAAGGATATGCTCGAAGATGACAACTGGGTTGAACCCGCTGCAACTTGTTTTGCCGCAATATTTATGTTGTTTAATACGTCATTGAGGTTTTGGGTCATTTTGTTAAAACTTTTGCACAAAGTTCCAATTTCATCGTTGCTTTTAAAATCAATACTCACATCCAGATTTCCGTCGGCGATTTTTTCAGCAGCTGAAACAACTTCGAATAACGGCCGTGAAACATTTCTATTTATATAAAGGTAAATAAAGGTTGAAAGGATTAAGATCGCAATTATGGCAATCACCAACAATGTATTAATAATCCGGTTTCTAACCGCAATGACATCACTTATAGGTTGACCTGCAAACACTACGCCTATTGCTCTATTATCGGAATTTATCAGTGGCATATAAGAACATATATACGGTATACCGAGAATTTCTGCACTACCTGTATATTTTTCTTTTTTATTCAGTACTATATTGGCTATTTCGGAGTCAAGTTTTGTTCCCACAAGCCTGCTTCCGTTTTGAACAATAGTTGTATTGAATCTTACATCACCTAAAAATAATGTTAAGTCAGTATTGTAAATCTGTTTTAATTTATCAATTATTTCAACGCTATCAAGCATGTAGCCAGTAGATATAGTACCTATTATTATACCGGCCTGGTTTTTTATAGGTGCTGCGGCTCTTGCAGACAGCTTGACAATTTCATTGGACTCAACATCTGAAAATGCATTACCCTTAAGTGCCATTTGAATACTAGCCAGATCTGCTATACTGACTCCTTTTTTATTTGAATCATGGGTATGGGCTAAAATAATTCCACTCGTATCGGTAACAGTGATGAAGTCTATTTTGGCTTCCTCGGATAAGAAACTGACTATGTTATAAATACTGTTATAGTCTTTTTCTTCAACCGCATTTATCACTTCACTATTTAGGGATAGCATTTTAGCATGCTTTAAGGATTGTTCCTTATAGTCTTCTATTGATGAGTTTAAACCTTGCATTCCTTTAATTGCCTGTTCTTCACTAACGATATTGTTAAAACTGTTAAACTGAAATAGTGCCGTACTTACTATAACTGTAATTGCTATTAAGACGGTTATTACAGTAAATATTAAGAGTTTAACACCGATGCTCATGTTTTTTAAATAATTCACAGAATTTACACCTCCGTTTTTTATATAAGAGCTACGTGTGTAACATAATCTATATCGACATATTATGTAATTTACTAAAGCTAAATTTGGCATTAATGCTAAGGTTTGATAATTACAAATCAAATGTCTTGTAGAGCTTTCATCAATCCCAATCATAGTGGCTGTAGAGTTAATCAAAGCTTTTCCTTCAATAGAAGAAAAAAACCTCTATCACCTCGTTATATTTTAAGCCAATGCATTTATCATCTAATTCTACATATTTTTACAACTTCTTCTTCTCCAATATGCTGGAAACTCTTGTATTTCTAATAATCATTCAATACAATTAGAATAAGAATTGTAAAACACCTGTAATATTTTAACTTTTACAGAATGTTGGCAATACTATAATATTTTAGCTAAGGGTGGTTAAATTGATTTATTTTTGTCACGCTCCAAACGACAGAGCTATTGCTGAAAAAGTATATTTTGGACTAAAGCAGAAGGGACTAATGTGTTGGATTCCGTCACAAGATATCAGGGATGGCCAAAGCTATGCAGAAGCTACTGTCACTGCCATTGAAAAATCTGACATAGTAGTTTTAATCTATTCTGCAAACTCCAATACATCTACACAAATAATTCATGAGTTACAAAAAGCAACATCTCAGAATAAATTTATTATACCTTTTATCATTGATACGGAAAAGCCTTCAGAATTAATTGAATTCTATTTGAGCGGCTCATACAAAGTGGATGCAACCACTGGTTTTCTACAAGACAATATAAATAAGCTGGAGAATGTTGTAAAGCAAATATAGCTTCAGGTAGAGATTATACTCCACCTGAAGCTCAAACATTATTTGATTCAGTATACTTGGCGGAATCAATAATTCAGCTCTTTTATGAGACTAGGCTCCAATAATAATACCCTGTCCCTTATATAGGTTATATATATCATCTAAAACCTCAACATTTTCATTAAACCTTCTTTCAATTCAATAATTTTCCAAGCCTTCTTTCTACCCAGTATACTAAAATAGCTTAAGATAAATGAATAAGCAAGACATAATACCTTTTTACCCTCTACATCTTTAAACAGCTTTTTTGGGATAAATCCAATTAATATCATCGGGTAAAAATTCTATATTTCCATTGATATAGTCTTTAAGCAATTCGATGTCTAAATTATCCCACATCTTACGGTAATTCTCATTGACTTCCTGCAGCGAATCATTTCATTTTTTTACACTCATCTCGCTATACTTGTCTATAATATTCAAGATCATCACCCTACTCTATTACGATTCTGTATCTTTCAAAACCAAAATTCCGGCACTACGCCCCTATTCCTTTGCTTTCTTATTCTGCTCACGAACATAATCCCAATACTTGGAAGGCATTTTTTCTTTTTCCTGAACAATTAATTCGCCGTTCTGAGTTATTGCCTTGATTTTATCATTTATAAATTGTTGAAAACAATTAGGTACATGGTATTATATCCACCCATTATCAATCCAATGCTGATTGTCGGCAGAAGGAGTTTCTTCTTTCTTCAGGAGTCCCTTGTGAATCATTCTACATACATTAAACAGAACTCTTACCTTAAGTCCCATGTGTCCGGGTTTAAACGGAACGTACTTTTGGGCAAGATTAATAACTTTTTGCTCAATTTTATTTTTCCGCTTATCGGACAATTCTTTCCAATTAACTCCCTCCATAAGTCCAAACCCAAGACATTTTACATCGGAAATTCCCAACCATCGAAGACTGGTTGCAATATCCTTTTGTGCTTCCCTGTTTGATGCACCGATGCTGTTTGTAAGAATGACAGCACGCTTTGTAAACATTGCTTTATCGGGACGATGAACCATCCAGTGACAACAAAAGTGATCAAGCAACGCTTTCATTTGACCCGGGGTACGCAAAGCATATACCGGAGCAGCAAAAACAAGCAGGTCGGCCTTAAGCATTGCATTCCAAATAGACATTGTATATTCTGCATGGGGGCATAGTTTTTCATCTTTGAAAAAACATGTCTTGCACCCGGTACAAAAATGCGGCATATCCTTAGGAAGATAATACTCGACTATTTCATTACCATCTCTTAGCACAGATAAAAATGCTTCCTTAATCCGATAAGTGCAGCCTTTTATTTCTGTTCCGTTAATTACAACAATATTCATTAAACTTCTCCTTATAAAAAGCTTTTGACCCACTGTCAATTTCCTTAATGATAAACTTTCAAAATGATATATTTCTTACTAGAGCTGTTTTTCAAAACAGGTAAGTATTCATATGCAATGTAACAATACTCACCCGGAAAACTTTCCAAATAAAAACCACTAATAGCTTGTTCTGGCTCAACCAACCTAATTTTGACTTCATTTTTCCAAAAAGAAAATGTTTCTTCGTCCGGTATCCTTTTTATTGTAAATCCAATATTTGCAACAATGAAAACTACGTTTCTATTCCTTAGAAAATTTTTAATTTCATTTAATCCAACCATGTCCTTTTCTTTAATAACTAATTCCTCATAAACTTCCCAAGGATTATACTATTCCTTATTCCCCGATCAAATAATATAGCATTCCTCTTTCGCCATTAGGTAATTCCACAAAATAACAATTTAAGATTCTGCTATTAGGCCAAAAGTAGATATCAATTATTTTACGCTCAATCAATAATTCCAACTTCACCGTCAGGCGAAAGTTCCATATAGAAGTCTTGTCTAATACCGTTCACTTCAGATAAAATCAATCATTTCTTTTCTCCCTATAGTTCATTCTGTTCTTTCACCGACAATTCGCAGAGGCTACTGTCTCCATTCAGATATAAGTCCATTACTGAATAATAAAATTCTTTGTGATCATCCGGAATAATACAATTCAACACCTGAATTTCGGCACTTTTCCCCTATTCCATGGATGGCGAAATAATCAAATATACACATTACTTAATGCGAGTTAAAAATAGTGTTCCATCAACCTTACTACCCATTCCGGTACAACAGCATTATTCTTGCAATCATACATTGGATAATACGGCTTAATGTCTAATACGGGAGTATTATCTATAGCATCTAACCCCTTGACGGTAATAATATTTTTGTTGATATTTATTAATTCTACTGATGTTATACCAATTGGATTTGGTCTGTCTTTCGCTCTTTGAGAAAATATTCCGACCATCGGCATATCTTCACGCCCCTGAGGCCTTCTTACCAGATGTCTTTCCATATCGAATTTCGCTTTATCTAAAAAGTAAACAACTATAATATGTGAAAAATCCGAAAGTCCTTTTAATCCATCCTCATATTCTTCTTTTATTATAATTTGGGAAACATCACTTCCCCAATCTTTATCCTTTTTAGTTGATACATTGTTTTTAACAACCCCAACTGAAAACAATTCAATTTTCATCATCTTCTCTCCAATCTTTAAATGTACTCCACCACCAACAGCATAGAAGTAATCAGATTTTTCATTAATATCTTCCATTCACGGTTAGGAGGTTAATCCAATTTCATTAATATATTTTTTCATTTCATCATCCGCCATAACCTTGTCATAAATACTTTTAACTCTTCCGGTTTCCAAATCTTCCGTTATTTCAAGCATAAACTCTTCAAAGTCTCTATTCTCACAAATCAGTCTATCAATAGTATCCCAATCTAAATTGGTTTTTTCAACCGCCGGAAATAATATTTCACTTTGGGATACATCATCCTTGTTAAGTTTTATTATTCCAACACCAAAAGCATTATTTAATCTTTTCAATTCATTAAAAAGATCGATATCATCCTTAATTTCTAAGCACACAAGGTTTTAGAGCCTGCCATGTTGTTAATTCGAAGTTCCGGTACTTTTCTAAAGCTCAGAAATGTCTGAAAACATATTGCCAAGCAACGTATTACTTATGCTCTTCCTGCCTTTAATAAAATCGCTAGACAGTGGTAAATCAACAATAAATTTCTAGTCAAACCGTTGATGCCGATATTTTCCCATACTATCGGTCTTATGTGAAACTAGATTATGCTCACAATTCCCTTTATACTCTCTCTTTTATTTTATTAGATTACCTGCATTTCTACCTTTGTACAATATTCTTCGAACTCCCATTACTTTCCCAATAACCACATAGCAAATAACAAAATTATCCACATAAATTCGATAATAAAGATTCTTCCTTTTTCGATTTGACTGGAACGGTTCAAAAGCTAATGGACAATCTAATCTTTTTAATATTGCATCTTCGACTTTATTAATAAGCTTTATTGCACTATCCGGATTATGTAGTTTAAACACAATGTAATCAATAATTTCATTAAGATCCGCTTCAAATCTAGGAATAAATCTCAGTGAATATTTACTTTCCATCGTTTATTCTTGACCTCACCCTTGAAAATACTTCATCCTGCGTATATCTTGCGTCAGTTAATTCTGCTTCCTTATCAGCTTCATCTAATTTAAGTTCAATATCATCAGTTAATTCTGCATACTTCTCAAGGCTTAATACTACCATTGACCCATAGCCATTCTTTGTTAAATATACTGGTTGACCTTCTTTTACAACGATCTCTTCAATTTCAGGAAACTTATTTCTTAAATCTGATACAGGTCTAATTTGAATCATAAATATCTCTCCTAATTTATATTATCATAATTCTATCTTTATTTTATCACCAAATATAGAATTTTTCCATTAGGTTAAATAAAATCTTTCTCATATTTCACATACCGATTATTTTACAACAAACTGTCGCTGCCCACCCTTTTTGACCGCCATTTGCTCATTCTTTTTGACCGTAACTTTTGCTCATTAACCCTGTCCGCACATATGTACGAAAAGGGTTATCAATTACCAGTTCAATTCTTCCTCAACTATTAGCCTTACTACATGATCGTCTATTATCCTTTTCTGCACCTAGGCACCATGTAATAAGCATGCTGTACACACACGGTTTATTTTTCGGGGTACTCCATACGAATATTCATAAATCTCGTCTATCGCTCTATCAGTAAATATTTCTCTGCTTTCTCCGGCATATTCCAGGTGCTTCTTTATGTATTCACCAGTTCTTTGTCTATCGTAGGGTGTCATATGGTATCGGATATCTATTCTCTGGCATATTGCTTCATATATCTGCTTCTTTAATATCTCCTTCAACTCACTCTGTCCTACTAGGATTAAACTCATTGGGTTATATGAATCCATCTTAAAATTCAGCAAAAACCGGATTTCCTCCAACATCTCCCTTGATAGCAGGTGTGCCTCATCTGTTATGATTACCGGAATCCGTCTCTGTATTTCAATCAGGTTGCTAATCTCTCTTGTTAGTTGTCTTTTCGCATCACTCCTGTAGAATTTCGCTTCACATCCCAGTTGGTTTAATACTTCCCAGTAAAAATTCCTCGGTGTTAATGCAGAATCACTTATATACATTACCATGTACCGGTTGCTGTCAAGCATACTGACAAACTTCCTCACGGTAAAAGCATGAACCCATCTCCTGCCAATACTCTCACAAGAGAGTTTTTTAAAATGCCATTTCAGCATTTAATATTCAGGCAAGAAAATCATTTTTTAAGAAATGCCCCCGGGATTACTAAGATATGGCGTGTGA
>JAAYTO010000025.1 GCA_012523755.1 Clostridium sp.
TCCCTTTGTATAATTTCTTACCCATTTAGTATAACCCCACTTTTCATTATCTATGGGTAATATCTTACTACAAAGGCTCAATAAAGTTTATCTGTAATTTATGCCATGGCTTAATCTTCCTTCATGATTTCACCGTGAACAAGCTCAGCTCTCCTTTTCCCGTGCATATTTAAGAACCCTTGACAAAGTATCTTCAAAACATTCCTGCACTGAAACAAAATCCATATTGGGTATGTAATAGTTCTCCAATAAATCGTGAATCTTTTTTGCTTTTGAAATGGTTTTTATGACTATATCCAATAAATGATCAAAGTTAGCACTGTTACTCTCAATTATCTCTCTATATTTTTCCAGCTGCGAACTGAACAAATATTCATCAAGGTTAATTTCTATTGAATCCTTTATATCCACATTGTGATAAAGATTTGATGTTGTAAAAGAGATCTGAAGATCAGGTATTATCAAATGCTCAATTTTATTGGGGTTTAATGCACAATAAAATGATTCTACATCGAACCCTCTCTCCAAAGCTGCCTCCTTAAGTTTTTGAAGTACCCTCTGTGTACCTGTCCCCGGCATGCCTTTAAGTATATACGCTCTATCGGTATTTATTAGTGTATGAAGGTAATTTACAAGACCCTTTGGGGTAATTGCACTGGCAAAAAGGCGTCTGTCTTTTCCCTCGTACGAAGCAATGCCTTTATCCCCAAAAAGCTCCTTCATAAGCTTTTCTGACACCTCATTAACCTTTGCTTTATCAACACAACAGCTTTCAACTATTTCTTCATTGTCCTGATATATGGAATATGCGGACTTCAAATACCTATATGCCCTTCTAAATGTCCTTCCCACCTCTTTATTGGCTTCCAATATAGCCTCTTTGTTTTTTCTTATTCCATCTTCATCCCAGAAATCTCCCAAGTTAATTATTTCATCAACTGCCCCAGGATTCTTTGGATCCACAACATGGGGTGCAGTTCCATCTAATAGGGCTACATTTATCGATGGTATCACCACTCCGTCAAGACTGTTGCTATCGCTGGAGCAGTGCATAAACTCTACATCGTATCCCATATCAAGCATTTCATACCCTATTTTCCTCATAAATGTTGATTTTCCGACACCGGGTCCTCCCTTAATGCAGAAAATCTTTACTGCTTTTTCCTGGCGTAATATGTAATCATAGTAACTGAAAAAACCCTGCGATGTATTTCCTCCAGGAAACATCTCTCTTATTTTGCCTTTTGACATAATTGACATCCTCCATTGAAATTAAAATTCTCACCAATATTGTGTGAAACCTATTATTAAGATATGCATTTATAAAAATTGTGAGACTAGTAATTTCAGCACATAAAAGGAGTCAGGGATTTTTTACCCTGACTCTTAATTGTACAAGTGAAGAAAAATGTGGAAGAAATATTGTGAAACAAAACTTAGGTTTATAGGACACTTTTCTTCGCATTCGGTAAGATTTCACAAAGTGAAAGAACTCAATGCCCTTGGGCTTTTGTTTATTTAATGTCCCCTACGGTTATGTTATATCAATCTTCATTGTGACTTTTACCGCCATATCCTCCGGATGTGCCTCAACATTATCAGAACTGATCTTGTCATCATGATTTATGTAGTCAACTTTAAAGATCATTTTTGCATCCTTACCGTCAAACAATATCTCACCGGGTTTTAAAAACTGAACCTTTATATCGAAGCTGTAAAAGCTAAAGGTATACTTTTCACCGTCAAAGTTAAGAGGTATACTGTCTAAGGTTCCAAAAACCTTATACCTTGTTATTCCGTCAATCTCTAAAGTCTCTATGCTCATCCATTCAGGCACTTCGAGCACTTTAACTCCTATCGGAAGTATCTCTTCATATACTACATTGTTGAGTGAAACATCATAAAAAGTATCTAAATAAATACTGTCAAAGATACGCAAAAGATCGAAACTGTTACTTGCACTGTAAAAGTGTTTTCCCGTTTCTGTTATTACCTTGGCACCACTTGATACTGCAATATTCTCCAACACAGTATCAATATCGTCCGGTGAAAAGTCAATGAAGATCGGTTTAATATTGCTTTCAGCAATAATACTTCCAATATCCTCTGCATAATCCAAGGATTTATACAATAACTCATCAGCTCTTAAATGTCGAGCATTACCATCGTCGGTTTTCGGTTGTAGATCTAAACCGCTGGTACTTGTCCATCTGTTTGGTTCAGAGCCTGCAAGTACAATTATGTATTTTTCTGCCTGACTTTTAGGGGGTTTGTTTAGAAGGTGATAAGCCCTTCTCATTCCATCACCCATATTGCTATAGCCCGAAGTTTCAGGTTTAATATCTTTTATCCTCTTCTTTAGGTCATTCACCTCTTTTTCGGAAGACAAATTATATAGTTTAAAATGATTATTATTTGCAGAATCCGAATACTGAATAACAGACATCTTGTTTTTTGAGCCTGCAAACAGATCAACAAGGGCTCTGGCTGTATCCTTAACAGAATTCAAGTAGCTTGTACTCTCGAAATATTTACTTTCGACAGAATCAAATTGTCCTTGTACATGGTTAACTGTAAGACCAGCAGCACTAAAATCAAGGTCTTTTCCTGCAACACTTCCGTTTATAGTGTTGTTAATACCCTTAAAATAAATATTCCCTGAGTTAGGTTTGGTCGGATTACCTGGAGCATAAGCCAGTCCATTTATTGTAGAGTTACTGGTCTGAAACTCAATGTTTCCATTAATAGAATATACATACAACCTATCGTTAGGTCCGCTAGGATACAGGTCATTTCCTTGTATGGTTATATTTCCATCTGCGACAAGAAATCCTTCACTAATGTTGTTTGTCTTACTTAGCGATATAAAAAGATCTGACTTAAAATACATAGATGAGTTTATAATTAAAGTGCCACCTCCTTTAATCTCAAAACGACCATAAAAATGGTTATACTCTATAAATACACCTATTTGGCCAGGCATAGGTCGAGCATTAAATGGACCGAAAAAGTCCTCAGGTTTGAAAACTAGATAATTTGCAGTTGCTTCATTAATCACTCTTGAGTGAAAATGTGGCATCTCAATAGGTGATGTAATGTTAATAAATTCGTTTACATCAATGTTTTTACTTGTGAGATCAAATGTAGAAGCTGAACAGGTCTCAGTAATTTTTATACTTTCGGCTGTGCCCGTAAATTTGTTATTTGCATGGGTACTTCCATTAACAGTGACACCTTGTCCTTGAATAGTTAAATCATGGTTTGAATATATTCCAAAATCGAGAGGAGTCCAAAAATCTTCCTGGTAAGAATTCAGTACTCCTGAGTTATCAATCACTAAGACTATTTCCTTCTCTTTACTTATTGTACCATCCAGCAATAACTCTCCCGAATGTGATATGGATATATCACCGGAAGTTCCAAGTTCTGCCTCGCTTACTGTATTTCTTGATAAAATTATATCGGCATTAACGTCATTGTCTGTCGGTTTTGGTGACGGAGTAGTTGAAACAGGTAAAGTAATTTTTTCAATTACAACATTATCTAAAAACACTTCATGGGTACCTAACTCTGAGTCACCGAATTTTCCAAAACTGAACACAAGCGTTGCAACCTGATCATTGGGGTTTTTCATGGTAAATTCATAGGTATAGGTCTCCATACCAGGTTTGATACTCTGTGTCCGGGAAAAGTATTCTGTATAGGTTAAGCTGTTTCTGATTGCAACCCTTATATCCCTAGCAATGCTTGACTTTGCATCAAAAGAAACCCTGTAACTTTCAGAACTTTCCAAGTTGATCCCATCTTGAATCAGTTGAACAGTCCAGTAATCAGATCCGACATTTAATATATTTGTTTTCGACCACATATCACCATGTCCATCATCCTCAACCACGTTGCTGGCAACTGCACCGGATATACTGTTACACTTAAAGATCCAGTCTTCCGACCCGTCTCTAAAATCACCGTTTTTGAGAATCAGATTTGCAGGCATTGTAGTCTTCGGTCTTTGAGACTGAGCTGGTGTAGGCTGAGTCGGAGTTGGTACAGGGGTTGGTGTTGAAGCAAGAGTAGAAGTCGGAACTGCCGGCAAAGTGGGGCTAATGCTTGTTGTAGGCACAGGAGATAAAATCACAGGTTCTGTTCCGAAAATTTGAATACCGTTTACATACGCAGTTACCTTATCCCACGATGCATAGTAGGTATTCGTACTACAAAAAGAATAATCGTTGGTTTGATTAAAACTCTGGCCATCATCGGTTTTATAAACCCTCACCCTTATTTCTGAAAAGTTGTTTGGAGCAAGAGCCCCCGCAGCTTTATTGTATCCTAGCTCAATATACTTGTTTGCATCTGGTGAATTCACTTCATTAATTGAGTATATTATACAGCTGTTAATCATAGTATAGTTTATGTGTGCATAATCAACAAAAACACTCACAGGCGATAAACCATCATCATTGAAATAATACCTGAATCTAACGTCTGAAAGTTCGACCGCAGAGGAGTCTGTGTTCTGGATTCTAAAGTTGATAGATATTGCATCTGCAGACTGAGCTGTGTTATCATTGTAGAACTCAACATTGATATTCTGTCCATTCGCATATACATCCATACCAATGCTTGCTGCCGATATAATACTTAAAAATATACATAAATTAAGTAGTAGTATGCTGAGTTTGTAGAGCTTTGTTTTCGTCATAGAATTCTACCTCCTTTAATATTGTGCTTGGTTAAAGTTTGAATAAAGTTTAGCTCGTAATTTACTGCAAATTGTATGTGGTTTGGTTAATAATGTGCTGTTATTTGTATATGGTTGGCCATTTATTAAGTTGATGGGTAACAGGGTTAACCCGGAAGCTATAAGTCAAACTGAGAAATTTTAACAAGCTTTTTTTGGTCATTGATGGTTTTTACAACAATAAATCCAAGTTCAAAAGAGGAGTCCACAAAAATTTCAGCCTCAAAAAAGTACATTTCTTCTTCCTTTTTTGTCACCTTTGCTAAACCACTAGAAAATCTTCTCGAACTATCATACACCTCTATTATCAGTGTTTTACTTGCTGTGTTTGTCCTGCCGTAAACTCTCAATAGCTTCCCATCCGCTTCACTTCCGATACTGTCAACTGTAAACTCTAGTTCTCTAAAGTAAGCTATTTCTCCGAGTTCATGTTTTTCATCGACATAATTGATATAAACCGTTCTTGTATTGCCATCCCACGATACTTCTGCACCAGCATTCTCACTTACAAATCTTAAAGGCACAAAAGTCCTTCCATTAATTATCTCAGAACCTGCGTCAAGGTCTACCCGATACCCGTTAACAAAGGCATAAACTTTTCCGATTTCAATAAAAATCTGTGTTGTGTCATTTATTGCCATTACGGTGCGATTTACGCCATCCCAACTTACCTCTACTCCTAAGGCTTCAAATATGCTTCTAAAAGGTACCATTGTTCTTCCATTCTTTATGTAAGGTTTTACATCAAACTCAAGCTTTGTTCCGTTTAAAAAGACTTTTATTTCATCCTGGGCTGCAAGGGAAACGCCGCTTGTCAAGCTAAATGTGATTAATATGCAAAACACCAATGCATATGAAAAAAAACAGGATATTCTCTTCATAATCATTCTCCTCTGCCTTTTCATAATAATTATAACAAATAGAAAAAAAACACTAAGATAATCTGTCTTAGCAAGGAAAGTATAACTTAAGATTGATTGCAGTTATGTATACTTCAGCTGCAAAATTAAGATAGTAGATAGAATAGTAGATAAATAAGTACAACAAACTCCACAATACTATTATATAACAAATTTAATACTCAGGTCAACTTCAAGAAGAACTTTGTAATATTTTTGATATATTAATACTCTTGAAGTTATGTGATTAAGTATGTACCTGGTAGAACTATATTCATTAAACATTTTTTGTATACATTTATTTAGATTTTGATGTAATTTTCTTAAACTCCCTTGAATACATAAAAAAAGCAAAAAGAGTAGAGACAACCGCAACTATGACAAAAATATTAACCAATGTATCAGTATAAGTATTCACAAATCCTCCCGAATTTATAACTATAGTCAATATTATTGCAATAAAGAAAACAACGGTAGCAAGCTTTCCATACCAATTAGCCTGTACAACCAGTTTTATTTTCTTATACAAAAGAATACTCCCGGCAACCATAAATGCCTCTTTTGCAACAACTATTATCAAAACCGGCAAGGGTATGATTTTTTGTATTGTGAGAATTGACAGTGCTGTCAGTTGCATTAGCTTGTCCGCTAAAGGATCAGCCAGTTTTCCCCATGACGTTATCATATTAAACTTCCTAGCTATTACCCCATCTAAAACATCAGTAATTCCCCCCAATAGAAACAATAAAACCGCAACAGAATACTGCTTGTCGAAAAGATAATACCCCAAAAAAGGAATAAGTATGAACCTTATAGCCGTTAGTATATTAGGAATATTCACTCAGCCACCACCTGTTTATAGTATTTAACCCCCGCCTTATTGAGCTACCTTTGATATTGATTCATAAATATCTGGTGCATGCTTTTTTATGTTTAAAGGCTTAAGCTGTTTGTTCGTCCATACATGCATCGTCTCACCCGATGTTATTAACGCATCTTTACCGAGTTTAAAAACCTCGTAAGAAAATGTAATTCTCGAGTATGATATTGCCTTTATTCTGGTCCTTACAATTATCCTATCCTCATACCTTGCAGAACCTTTATATTTGCAGTTAAGCTCAATCAAAGGGAGTAAAAAACCTCTTTCTTCTATTTGCGAATAAGGCATTCCCATTTTTTTAATAAAATCTGTTCTAGCTGCCTCAAACCAGATGGGGTAATTGGAATGATGAACAATTCCCATCTGATCCGTTTCAGCATACCTTACAATAATCTCTGTCTCCGATATAAACACTGTTTTCACCTACGTTTCAATGAGGCGGTTGATATGCTAACCTCCCGATAACCAAATCGGTGCCCGCCACTTGTAAGAAGTATGGTACATCTATCGCCTCTTTATAATGACAACATTTTACTAAGCTGAATTAATTCTTCAGGCAAGGTTTTCTGCATCTGCAACGCCTCGTCAATATCCAGATCTGTTACCTCATTGTCTTTAAATGCTATGACCCTGTTACTTTTGCCTTCTTTGAGAATCTCAATAGCCTTTGCTCCCATAATACTTGCCATTACTCTGTCGTGCACAGTAGGACTGCCCCCACGCTGTATATGTCCTAGTATTGTAGCCCTAGCCTCAATGCCTGTTTTATCCGTAATCTCCTTCGCTATCTCAATTGCTTTTCCTTCAACACCCTCGGCAACTATGACAAGATAGTGTTTTTTACCTCTGTTTCTGCCCTCTATTATAGGCTTAATTACATCAATATCTATATCTAAAGCTTTTTCAGGCAACACAACTGCCTCCGCCCCTCCCGATATACTGACATTTATGGCAATATATCCAGCATGTCTTCCCATAACCTCAAGCACACTGCATCTCTCATGGGAATAAGCTGTATCACGAATTTTATCTATTGCATCTTGAACAGTATTCATGGCTGTATCATAACCAATAGTGTAATCTGTGCAAGCGATATCATTATCAATTGTTCCCGGAATCCCGATAACATTCATCCCTAGTTTGCTTAAATCCTCGGCTCCCCTCAAAGAACCATCTCCACCTATTGCAACTATTGCATCAATACTAAAAACCTTCGCCATGGACATGGCCTTTTTTAAGCCTTCCTCAGTTTTAAACTGAGGTGACCGGGCTGTCTGCAAAATAGTACCACCTCTATGGATTATATCCCCAACAGACCTTGCCGTCATCTCTT
The DNA here is from genome assembly GCA_012523755.1 of Clostridium sp. Lineage (GTDB taxonomy): Bacteria > Bacillota > Clostridia > Acetivibrionales > Acetivibrionaceae > Hungateiclostridium. The sequence goes on from JAAYTO010000025.1 coordinate 7,854, forward strand.
GAATATCTCCATGGATAAGACCTTCATAACCTTTTCTTATCCCTACTACCTTAAATCCAAAATAAAGTGCTGTCCTAACCACCGCTCTTATGGCTGCATTCATTCCCGGTGCATCTCCACCACTTGTCAAAACACCTATCGTTTTAACGCTACCCATAATTGGCCTCCTTAGTATAAAATATAAACCCGCATATAATATTAAACCCGTGTTTTTTTAATTAAACACGGGATATTGAACCTCTCACCGCTAAGGTGACGAGATTCCTGTTTCCCAGACTTTACACTCTCCATCTTTACAAGCTTAATATCCGATAATCCCTACCGTACTAAGCTTTTTTGTAAAAAAATACATTTAACCAATCAATTAATTTAGTATCCCTTTTCAATAATCACACTATGTGCCTCTTCAACTTCAGCTTCCGGAACCAGAACCTCATAATAGTTATCATTATTCTCATGATTCTTACTTATAGGTCTTAACTTCACCAGAATGCCTTCATTTGTCAAAAATTCCTGCATTTGCGTGGCGATCTCCTTGCTCTGAGCCATATACACCACTGTCCACATATAAACACGCCCCTTTTTCAGTTATTCACCGGAATAAACTTCTCCATGCCGACAAACTATTTTGGCCTTCCCTCTAATTTTTATAGCAGAAGTATTATCGGTAAACTGGGCTATTAAAACTTCACCCTTATCCAGCTTTTCAGTATGATGGAACTTTGTATCTTTACCCCTGGTAAGACCAATAATATTTACTCCATTTTCTTCAGCCTTTATTAAAACAAAATCTCCAAATACCTTCTCAGCGTCCCAATCCAATTTAAACCACCTCGACATAACTATATATTAATTTTAAATAAAAATCAATATGAATTTTGGGCAATAACTCATGAAACCCTTACATTTTCATCCCCAAGCACCGATTTTAATTCGTCTAAAACAACATCATTAAGGCTTACCCAATAATCTCTTTCGATTACCTTAACCTTCTTTTGATGCTCATCATACAAGCATACAGGAGTGTTTCCTCCAAAAAACTTTAATATGCAAAAAACCGACTCCAGCAATTCGCTATTCACTTCATTGTTCACTCTTAAATAGAGCTTATGCATAACAGTCTTTCTCAATGGACTTACTTCTTCGCATATTATTTTTGGCTGTTCCTCTTCTTTTATACTTATCCTGCCCTTTATTAAAACAATATTCTCAATTTCCATAAGCTTTGAATACTTTTCCAATATTGAAGGAAACACAATCACTTCCATTGTTCCGTACAAATCCTCCAAAGTCAAAAAAGCCATTAAATTATTATTCTTTGTAGTTTTCGTCTTTTTTGATGTAATTATTCCGCCAACAGTAACATTCATGCCATCGTATAAATTTTTCGTTTCATCGTTGACAATAGCTTCCTCTCCATCTTCCCGGACAGTGTTCAAATTAGAGCTAAATATGGTCACCCGCTGTGCAATTTCCTTTTCAAATTCACTCAAAGGATGACCGGATATATATAAGCCCAACATTTCCTTCTCCATGGATAAAAGCATCTTGCTTGGATATTCCTTAATATCGGGATATAGGTCGTTATCATAATCCAAAAAGCCCTTTGTGCTTTCACCGATCTTATCGGAGGGCAAATCAAATAATGAAAGCTGCCCCTCCATGTTCTTCTTTCTGGCCTGGGATATGCTATCCATCATCTTTTCATAGACGGCAATAAGCTGCGACCTGAAAATACCCATAGAATCAAAGGCTCCGCTTTTAATAAGGCTTTCTACGCACCTTTTGTTAACATCCTTTCCGTCAACTCTTTCAAGAAATTCCCTTAAGCTTTTATAGTTCCCTCCATTGTCCCTTTCATGAATAATTGTTTTAACAGCATTTTCCCCAACATTTTTAATCGCAGCCATTCCAAACCTTATTTTTCCATTAACAACGGTAAACTTAACATCGCTCTCGTTGATGTCGGGAGGCAATACTTCAATTCCAAGCTTCCTGCACTCATATATATACTGGGATATCTTATCACTGTTTCCCAAAAAGCTGTTTAATAATGCCGCCATAAACTCAACGGGATAATAGCACTTCAGCCATGCAGTCTGATAAGCGACAACAGCATAAGCCGCCGCATGAGACTTGTTGAAAGCATAGCTGGCAAAATCCATCATCTCGTCAAATATCTTGTTTGCTGTCTTTTCATCTACGCCATTTCTAACAGCCCCCATTACTATAATATTTCCCTCATCGTCATCTATTCCATGAATAAAATTTTTTCTTTCCTGTTCCATTACATTGACCTTTTTTTTGGACATCGCTCGCCTTACCAAATCAGACCTTCCCATGGAATAGCCCCCAAGCTCACGAACCACCTGCATAACCTGCTCCTGATAAACCATGCAGCCGTAAGTGACATCCAATATACCCTCTAAAAGGGGATGATCATATTTTATAAGTTTGGGATTCCGTTTGTTTTTGATATATCTTGGAATCTGATCCATTGGCCCCGGGCGGTATAGCGAAATACCGGCTATTACATCTTCAAAAGATGAAGGCTGAAGCTCCTTCATAAATTGAATCATTCCCGCACTTTCCAATTGAAACACCCCTGAGGTTCTACCCTCTCCAATAAGCTTAAACACTTTGGGATCATCCATTTTAAGCTTGTCAATTTCGATATCCTTACCGTAATTCTTTTTAATAAGACTTACTGAATCCCTTATTACCGTTAGGGTTCTTAAGCCTAAAAAATCCATTTTAAGAAGACCCAATTCTTCCAAAAGTCCCATGGTAAACTGGGTTGTAATGCTGTCCTCACTCTTTTGCAAAGGAACATATTCCGTAAGGGGATCTTTGGATATAACCACACCAGCCGCATGAGTGGATGCATGTCTTGGCATCCCTTCAAGCAATCTCGCCGTATCAATCAATTCTTTTACTTTTTCATCTTCATTGTACTGCTGCTTTAATTCGGGATTGAGTTCTAAAGCCTTGTCAATGCTCATTCCAGGCTGAAAGGGAATCATCTTTGCAATAATATCAACATCGCCATAGGGTATATCAAGAGCCCTTCCCACATCTCTGATTACAGCTCTTGCAGCCATGGTTCCGAAGGTAATTATCTGTGCAACCCTGTCTTCTCCATACTTTTCTACAACATAATCTATTACCTCCTGCCTTCTTTCATAGCAGAAGTCTATATCGATATCGGGCATACTTATCCTTTCGGGATTTAGAAACCTTTCAAAAAGCAAGTTGTACCTAATTGGGTCAATATTGGTGATTTCAAGGCAGTAAGCCACAAGGCTTCCCGCCGCTGAACCCCTTCCGGGGCCTACCATTATTCCTTTTTCTTTGGCATACCTTATAAAATCCCCTACAATAAGGAAGTAATCCACATAACCCATTTGCCTTATAACAGACAGCTCATACTCAAGCCTGTTTTTCTTAATCTCGTCCCTTTCTTCTTCTGTGTATCTTCTTTCAAATCCATCATAACAAAGGGATCTTAAGTATTCGTAAGGTTCCCTGTCTTGCGGCACATTGAACTTTGGAAGATGCAGTTTTCCAAATTCCAACTCGACATTGCACATTTGTGCAACTTTAACTGTGTTAGAGATCGCTTCGGGTATGTTTTTAAACATCTCCTCCATCTCTTCGGGAGATTTGATATAGAATTCATCGGAAGAAAACATCATGCGGTCTTCGTCATTTATGTTTTTTCCGGTCTGAATACAAAGAAGAATCTCATGAGCCTTAGCATCCTCCCGGCATAAATAATGAGCATCGTTGGTTGCAATAAGCGGTATGCCCGCCTCTCTGCCAAGCTTTATAAGCTGTTGGTTGACAATATTCTGCTCTTCTATACCATTTATCTGAAGCTCAAGATAGAAATTATCCTGTCCGAAAATGCTGTTCAATTTTAAGGCAATCTCCTTTGCCCGTTTATAATTGTTATTTAAAATTGCTTTGGGTATATCCCCTGAAAGACAGGCACTAGAAGCAATCAGCCCTTCACTGTATTTTTCCAGCACCTCCATATCAACCCTCGGCTTATAGTAGAATCCCTCGGTAAATCCTATGGAAACAATTTTCATCAAATTCCTGTATCCTACGTTATTTTTAGCCAAAAGCACCATATGGCCGGGATCCGAATCCCGCCCGTCCTTTTTGTCAAACCTCGATCCTGCTGTAGTATATATTTCACACCCAAGAATAGGTTTTATACCGTTATTTACTGCTTCTTTATAAAAATCAACCACTCCATACATAACACCATGGTCTGTTATGGCTATGCTGTCCATTCCCAGCTCTTTTGTACGTTTTATCAGGTCTTTTATCCTGTTTGCACCGTCCAGCAGGCTGTATTCCGTATGAACGTGAAGGTGTACAAACCTCTGCACTCATATCACCCTTCGTAAATTATCTAATAATTGCTTTTTCATTATAACATAACAAAAAAACGAAGTACATTAATACTCCGTCATCAGGTACATTAATTGAATGTGAAGAAAAATATGCACTTCCGTCATAGGATGCATTTTGCACCGCTCAGTCAAAAAGCAGTTTTTCAATCACAGAAAGCACATTATCCTGCAACAGCTTAAGTTTTTCCTTGGCCTTATCCATAGTATTCTCTTTTACACCATAATATATCTTTATTTTAGGTTCAGTCCCCGAAGGCCTTATAGCAAACCAGTATCCGTCCTGCAGTTCATAATATAATACATCGGATTCAGGCAATGTCAATTCCTCTTTTTGCCCGGAAGCAACCAAATACCTTTCACCTTTAAAATAATCCCTTACCGCACTTGCCTCATATGTTCCAAACTTTACAGTTTTATTTTTTCTAAGGTCCTCCAGAGCTGACTTTATTTTTTCTATACCTTCTTTTCCCTCAAGGGTAAATGAAGAAATTCCTTCAAGGGTATACCCATACTTTTCAAACAATTCCAGTAACCCTTCATATAGTGTCATATCCCTGGATTTATAATATGCTGCCATCTCCGCAATGAGCATTGAAGCAAAAACAGCATCTTTATCCCTCACAAAGGTACCGGCTAAGTATCCATAGCTTTCTTCAAAGCCAAAGAGGTATTTCTTATTTCCAAACTCGTCTAGCTGCTTGATTTTTTCTCCAATAAACTTAAATCCGGTCAAGACCTCAATAAGCTCAATGTTATAATCTTTGGCAATTTCCCTAGCAAGTTCAGTGGTAACTATGGTCTTTACTACAAATCCATTTTCGGGTAACTCTCCCCTTCTTTTTTTCTGGGACAATATGTACTCAAGCAAGAGGCACCCGGTCTGGTTACCAGTCAAAACTACATAATCCCCCACTTTATTTCTAACTACTACACCGACCCTATCACAATCCGGGTCAGTTCCAATAATAAGATCCACGTTCTCCTTCTTCGCCAGTTCGATAGCAAGTTTAAAGGCATCCTTCTCCTCAGGATTGGGATACTCTACAGTAGAAAACTCCGGATCCGGAAGTTCCTGTTCTTTGACAACAAGTATATTTTCAAATCCGGTTTCCTTAAGTATTCTCCTTACCGGTTTATTGCCTGCACCATGCAAAGGTGTATACACAATCTTAAAGCTTCCGCCGATTTCCTTCGAAAGTTCAGGATTAACAGTAATAGTCTTAAGTCTTGCTATGTATTCATCATCAATCTCTTGGCCGATTATCTTAAGTAATCCCCTCTCTATTGCCTCATCCTTTTCCATGGTCTTAATCTTTGTTATGTCTTCAATTCTGCTTATATAAGACAAGACTTCGTTTGATGCCTCAATAGGAAGCTGTCCCCCATCTTCGCCATACACTTTGTAACCATTATATTCCTTGGGATTATGGCTTGCCGTAACCATTACACCTGCAGCAGCCTTTAAATGCCTTACCGCAAATGAAAGCTCCGGAGTAGGTCTTAGCTCATCAAAAAGGTATGCCTTTATTCCATTGCCTGTAAAGACTTTCGCAACCTCTAGTGCAAATTCCGGTGATTTACGCCGTGAATCATAGGCTATAACCACTCCGCTATCTGACATGCCACGACTGTTTACATAATCCGCCAAGCCCTGCGTAGCTTTTCTAACCGAATAAATGTTCATCCTATTGGTACCTGCACCTATAATACCTCTAAGACCACCGGTACCAAATTCCAGATCCTTATAGAATCTCTCTTCAATTTCTTCCGGATTATCTTTTATACCATTGAGTTCATCCCTAATTTCCTTATCGAAATATTCATTTTCCAACCAAAATTTAAAAACCGCATTACTGGACATACAACTTCTCTCCTCAATTAAACAAAATTCAATTATAAAAATCCCATTCCTTAGTATACCATATTCTATGCATATTACAACAATTATATTATGTAGTTTATTTGATTTGTTTTAAAAAATATGTATTTTATTGTGCATAGTTGTGCCATACCTCAGCTTTATATTTTAAACATTTACAGTGTAACTTGACAACACGGTGAAATCATGAAGGAAGATTAAGCCATGGCATAAATTACAGATAAACTTTATTGAGCCTTTGTAGTAAGATATTACCCATAGATAATGAAAAGTGGGGTTATACTAAATGGGTAAGAAATTATACAAAGGGA
>JAAYTO010000312.1 GCA_012523755.1 Clostridium sp.
GGAAAAGAGTGAAAAATAAAAACTCTTTATCATGGTTTTAACCAAAAGTTACAGTTATCCTTGATTTAGTCAAAACTTTAGTACCTTTCACTACTAAATTACTGGCATTTGCTGAATTTGATAAATAAGCTATTCGAATAGGTGCTCTTTATTATTTCCGGCATTGTTTATAGTTAACAAATGGAATTGTGTTTTTGTCAAGGGCGAAGCAATAAGACAAAATGCAGAAGAAATATCAATTAACAAATGGAATTATGTTTTTATCAAGAATGGGGGCGGAAACGTAGAAACAGGGCTTAAGAAGATGTTTTTTGAAGGGGAGAATTAAATAAATAAAAAATAAATAAATTAATTTAGTTTTTTGGGAGGTAAGTTATGTTTAAAAGAATGTCAAAACAAATATCTTGTTTAACTGTAGTTGCTATGCTTATCATGGCTTTAACTGTTTTTGTGGCCAGTCCAACAGTTTTGTCAGCAAACGAAGATATGTTTGCATTGGTAGGGTTTGCAACTCTTAACGGCGGTACAACAGGGGGACAAGGTGGCATGGTTAAATATGTCAGCACGGGTAGAGAGATTGAGGATCTGCTTTATGACAAAAGGAAGGGCAAGATTACTGAACCTTTGACCATTTATGTTGAGGGTACTATTACTCCATCGAATTCAAGTGACAGTAAAATCGATGTTAAAGAAGTAAAAGATGTTTCAATTATTGGTGTTGGGGCGAAAGGCGAATTTGACGGAATAGGCATAAAAATTGTAAAGTCAAGCAATATTATAATTCAAAATCTTAAAATCCACCATGTAAGAACCGGTGACAAGGATTGTATAAGTATTGAAGGACCCGCAAGCAATATATGGGTTGACCATTGTGAGCTATACAATGACTTGGATCATGACAAGGATTATTATGATGGCTTGCTGGATGTCAAAAAAAATTCTGAGTATATAACTTTTTCATGGAATTATATGCATCATAGTTATAAGACTAGCCTTGTTGGTTCATCGGATAGCGATAATTATGACAGAAAAATTACATATCATCATAACAGGATAGAATACTGTAATTCGCGTTTACCCGCATTCAGGTTTGGCACTGGTCATATTTTCAACAACTACTATGCTAACAATCTTGAAACAGGTATAAATAGTAGGCAGGGGGCAAAGCTTAGAATTGAAAACAACTACTTTGAAAACTTCATAAACCCAATCGGATACTGGTATAGTAAAGAGACAGGATACTGGGATGTATCCAACAATAAGTTTGTAAACTGTACAGGAAGTATGCCCACTATTTCTACTTGCAGCTTCAACCCACCGTATGATTATTCGAAGGTGTTGCATTCTCCAGAACAAGTGAAAGATATTGTAAAGCAGTATGCAGGTGTGGGTAAAATTGACGGTTCCAACCCGCCAACACCTATAAATCCAACACCGACTAAGCCAACTTCAACGCCAACTCAGCCTACTCCTACGGGAACAAACAGATATGGAGACATAAATGGAGATAATAGTGTTGATTCAACGGATTTAACAATGATGAAAAGATATATTCTACGACGTTTAAATTTAACATCGGATCAATATAGGGCAGCAGATGTAAATCTTGACAATGCAGTGGATTCAACCGATATCACAATACTAAAAAGGTTTATATTA
>JAAYTO010000313.1 GCA_012523755.1 Clostridium sp.
AAAAGTGGGTTTTTAATGCATAACCAGCCAAACTTTCCAGAAAGAAGTTCACTAAATTAAAAGTATGAGGATTTCACATTGACCTTCAAAGCAAGTAAACCAATAGAATAACAGGATGAAGAGATCATTGCCAACTTTTACTTGACACAAACGATCATATAATGAAGGTAGATTTTTTCAGATTAATATGATATAGTCGAAAAACTTAGCTATATATTGACAAAAAAAGTTGTTGAAACACAATTATTTCAACAACTTTTATCGATTTGGTGCGCCATCGGGGACTCGAACCCAGGGCCCACTGATTAAGAGTCAGTTGCTCTACCAACTGAGCTAATGGCGCATACGTTCTTCGTTTATCGAACAATTATATATTATAAGAGCAAAATGATTCATTGTCAACACAAAATCAAAAAATTTTATTATCTTATTCAGTGGTAAAAAAAACTTTGTGAAACTAATTGACATTGTTAAGTTTATTGTTGTATAATACATCTTGCGGTGAACAAAGTTAATATGCCGAAGTGGTGAAATTGGCAGACGCACTGGACTCAAAATCCAGCGGTAGCAATACCATGCCGGTTCGAGTCCGGCCTTCGGCACCAAACTTCTTAAGACCTTGTAACTGATGAGTTACAGGGTCTTTTGTGGTTATACCCTTGATATGCCTACAAATTTCTGTGCTCTAGTGGATTGATATTATGTGTAATCCTAGACTAATGGGATAATATGCACTTTGAACTATAAGGTTACATTAATTCATATAAAATGTTGACTATAATGATTTTATTTGATACATTGTTAAAGAAAGTATAACCCATTTTTTATTATAATAAGATTTCCTGTTTTAAACGTGCTAAGATTTACAAATTAAAATATGGTGGGGATTTACTATTAATTTTTCTATTTTTTTAGGGGGGATTCAAATGAACAATCTAATTCAAAAAATCATTGACTTAAAAAAGGAAAATGACATCTATGTTATTGCTCATCACTATGCACCGGCAGAAACCCATGAAGTTGCCGATGTGCTTGGGGATAGCAGAGATTTCTTTTTTGGAGTATTAAAAGGATGTAAGGAAAAAAATGTCCTTGTTCTAGCACCGACTTTCTTTGCAGAAATAACTGCAGCTTACCTAAAGGATAAAAACGTTTTTGTACCGGGAAGGGGCTCAACATGTCCTGTTGCAATGGACAAGATGCTTCAGTTTGAGTATGTGAAGCAATGGAGGGATCAATATCCGAAGCTGCCACTGGTTGTTTATGGCACATCACCATTAAATATAAAGTTGATTGCAGAGTATCTTGCTTTTCCGGGAGATGTACCGGAAGTGATAAACAGTGTGGATGTTGACCGTTTGCTGTATGTGGGCGAATATAACTGCACAAAGGAAGCCTTGAGGAAAGTAGATAAAGATGTAATTGTATATCCAAACCAGCCAACATGCAATGTTTACAACAGTGCATCGATTAAGGATCTTGAAGAAATTCAAAAAGAGTACCCTAATGCTATAGTTATGGTTCACCCGGAGTGCAATGAAGAGATTACTGAGGCAGCCGATTATGCTGTCGGAACAGGTAAAATGGTGGAAATAATCAAGTCATCGTCATTTGACACATTTATTCTTGGTGTAGAAAAGAATTTTTATCTGCGTATGTGCAAGGAGTTTCCTGAAAAGAAATTTATTCACTTAAGTCCATATATTTCATGTAGTGTGTTTAATGTAATGAGACTTGACAAAGTCTATGAAGCGTGTGATTTCGGCAACGATTCTAAAACAGCCAGATTGCATGTTAATGTAGATTCTGTTACTGCTGAAAAGATATCACAGCTAATTAATAAAATGTACAAATCTTTTGGATTACTCTAGTATAGCAAAGAGTAAAACAGCACTATTAATAGTTTGTAAGCTGAAAAATTCCTATTAGTTTTAAATCCGTTACAGGGGTGTATATTATTTAAGTGAAGAAAAATGTGAAAGAAACCTAAGTTTCTGGAATGTTTTTCTTCACATTTATTTAATACACCCTATGTTTATTAGTTTATTGTATTTGAGAAAAATGTATGATATTATTTAAGTATAAGAGGAACAGAATTTTCCTATTTTTTTAAAACTTCTAACTTTACTGACTTGTTATATAGAAAAAATGATTTTGAGGGGGTGACTTGTTAGGGTTATAGCATTCATGTTTGATTAATAGTACGGTTTTCAATGTGTTTACTCAAATATCAATAGCAATTTCTTTCTATCAATTTGTAGTATATAAAGCTAATCAAAACAATAATCCCTTACATAAAAATAGAGAAATATTTAAAGTATAATATTATTTAAATTATAAATAGTTTTTTGGGAGGAAGAGGAAATGAAGAAGTGTTTTGTTTTATTTATTTCATTAATAATGCTTTCAACATTATTAATAGTTCCCGGTTTGCAAATATCTGCCGATGCCACTGATATTACCGAACCGGATGACGACTGGCTGCATGTGGAAGGCACAAATATAGTCGATAAATATGGAAATAAAGTATGGATAACCGGTGCCAACTGGTTTGGATTTAACTGCAGAGAGAGAATGCTTTTAGATTCTTATCACAGTGATATAATTGCCGATATTGAAATTGTAGCCGATAAAGGTATAAATGTTGTTAGATTGCCGATTGCAACAGACTTGCTGCATGCATGGAGCAAGGGCGAATATCCGCCTTCAACTGACACAAGCTATAATAACCCGGCTTTAGCGGGATTAAACAGTTTTGAATTGTTTAATTTTATGTTGGAAAATTTTAAAAGAGTAGGTATCAAGGTCATACTTGATGTACATAGTGCAACAACGGATAATCAGGGACATACATATCCTCTTTGGTATAATGGAACCATAACGGAAGAAATATTCAAGTCGGCTTGGGTATGGGTTGCCGATTATTACAAAAACGATGATACTATTATTGGATTTGACCTTAAAAACGAGCCTCATACCAATACCGGAAATGTCAAAATCAAAGCAGAAAGTGCTATATGGGATGATTCCAATCACCCGAACAATTGGAAGAGGGTAGCACAGGAAACTGCATTGGCAATATTGGATGTGCATCCTAATGTCTTGATATTTGTAGAAGGTATTGAGATGTATCCTAAAGATGGTATATGGGATGATGAGACCTTTGATACAAGCCCTTGGACGGGAAATAATGATTACTATGGCAACTGGTGGGGTGGTAATTTAAGAGGGGTAAGGGATTATCCTATAGATCTTGGAAAATATCAAAGCCAGCTTGTTTATTCGCCGCATGATTACGGTCCATTGGTGTATGAGCAGGAGTGGTTTAAAGGTAATTTTACGACTGCTAGCGATGAAGAAGCTAAGAGAATACTTTATGAGCAGTGCTGGAGAGATAACTGGGCATTCATAATGGAGGAAGGAATATCTCCATTATTGATTGGTGAGTGGGGAGGTCTGACAGAAGGAGGCGACAAGCTTCTTGAAGATAATAAAAAGTATTTAAGGTGCATGAGGGATTACATAATTGAAAACAAATATAAAATGCACCATACTTTCTGGTGTATCAATATTGACTCGGCAGACACCGGCGGATTGTTTACGAGGGACGAAGGGACTCCATTTCCTGGAGGAAGAGACCTTAAGTGGAATGATAACAAGTACGATAATTATCTATATCCTACTTTGTGGAAAACTGAAGATGGCAAATTTATCGGTTTGGATCATAAAGTACCCCTTGGAAAAAATGGTGTGTCTATAGGAAATTTGTCAAATAATCCTACTCCAACTTCTACTAAACCTACACCGACGAAGGAGACTGATCCAACACCCACTGACATTCCTGTTACTCCTACTGAAGGTAATGTCAAATATGGTGATCTCAATGATGATGATTATATTGATTCAACGGATTTGACATTGATGAAAAGGTATTTAATGCGTAAAACACAGAATATTAATAAGGAAGCAGCGGATCTGAACCTTGATGGTGAGGTGAATTCAACAGACCTATCATTGATGAAAAGGTATATATTGAAGAAAATAGATAAACTGCCGGTTAATACTTGACAATAAAAAGATGTATAAGTTATAGGAAAATAATAATATAGACCGATATCATAACACAGTAAAGAAAAAGCGAGGCGATCTGGGGATCCTTCGCTTTTTCTTTACTGGGATTTCACGAAGTGAAATGACCAAAAAGCGAATGGGCTCGATGCCCATGAACTTTTGTTACATTTCTCTATTATAAACTATCATATTAGTTCGAATATAGTCCTATATAAAAACTAAGAGAGCCCATGATGATCTACGCCACAGCTGGTACAAATCCCTGACAACCTTACGACAATCTTTTGACTGCCGTAAAGCTTTTCAGAACCTATACCAACCTTCGGCTTGACTACCGAAAATACCTTAGAAACCTGCAGCAATCTTTCGACTACTGCAAACCCCCAGCAAAGGGATTAATCATACTTCGATAATAAAACCCAAATACCTGCGGAACCTTCGGTAATCTTAGCTCGAATACCATACATCCCTTTTAACTACACTGCAACATTTGGTGCTGCAGTATAGCCTTACAGGACATATAATACTCTTCCTGCCGGCTAATATCAAGCTATAACTAAATATTTTAGAATTAACCTGGTATTAGCCTTTAGTCGACTATTATAAAGCCTCTTTTGACCTTATAATAATCTTCGCTCGACCATCATGAACCCTACGCTAAATATTATTGTCAGCTAGTTATTTTTTTATGTAATAATATTTATGGCAGTTTTAGGATTGACTTGAATACTATGATATGCTAACATTTTTTTATAGGCTTATACTTTAATCCATTATCATAAATATAATAATATGTCTTATTTTTAGTCAGGAGGGGGAAAGAATGTTGTTAATTCATCTTGCAAAGCGTTTTGGGATAGGCTTGATTTTTGTTGCATTCATTACTGTACTTTCGTTGGGATTTACTGGGGTTTCTTCAGCAGAAAAGAGTGGCGAGGCAAGAAAAATTGTTACTACGGATTTTGTTGATTTGAAGTTTACGATAAACAAAACCAGTTATACTTCTAAGAAGGCTTCGAAGAGCTTGGAGATTGCTCCTTACATTGTTGATGGGAGGACGTTAGTCCCTTTTAGAACTATTTTTGAGGAGCTGGGGTACAATATTGTTTGGGACGATGCTACAAAAAGCATTACAGCGACTTACAAGGGAAATGTCATAAAGCTTGAAATAAATAATAAAAAGGCAATTGTAGATGGAAAAGAGGTTATTCTTGATGTTGCACCGGAAATTGTAAAATCAAGAACTGTAGTGCCCTTGAGATTTGTGGCTGAGAATTCGGGTTCTTTTGTTAACTGGAATCCCGATGAGAAAAGTATAACAATAAGCAGAGTTGGAAAGTTTGCTACAGGTACGGTTCTTTTCTATGATCAGAAAGGGAAGGTTCCAAAAGTATACATATATGATGGAAATAAGATAGATTCCATTTCTCTTGATGGAAATGAGATAAAAAATGCTATCACATATAATGGAGGTCTTCTTATAACCCTGTTTGACAAGGAAAATGATACAAACAACCTCGTAACATACAGAAACGGAAAATTTGATGTATTGATAAGCAATTTTGAAATAAAGGAAAAGGTTGAATATAATAACAATTTATTATTACATGGATATGACAGAGCAAGAAAGAAGGATAGCCTATATAGGTTTGATGGTCGGAATATATATCTGATTGAAGATAACTTTGCGATGGGCAATTATGTAATCCTAAATGATAAGCTAGTTATGAACAAGTATAATGACCTTAGAAAATATTCTCTTTTGGTTTTTGATAAATCTTCATGGACTCCGAAATCGTTGCAGAATGATTTTATTATTAAAGAGTCAATAATTGAAGACAATACCCTTTTTATAAGTGCTATTGGTTCGGAGGGAAACAAAAAGCCCTTTGCATGTTACAATGGAACTGAATTTAGGATTCTGCATGATAACCTCGATATTGATCTTAGCAGAACAATTCAATTCAGGAGTAAAGACAATATAAACAATATAGTTACAGTAGCGAAGAAGAAGGGAAAAAATTACTTTATCGTTCTTAGAAACACAAGTAAAAACACTGCCAAATACGATGTTTATGATCTTTTTGTACCAAGCTCAGTATTTACAGACGTGGGCATGAAGGGTGGAACGGTGACGGTTGAAGGAATCAAGGACTATAACGGAAAAATGTATATTTTCTTAAAGCAGACAAACAGTGTAATTACTGCAGATAGCTTCAAACTAACGGGCTTGCCTTCAAATGTAAAGTCTGAAAATACGTTTACTGGTTCTAAGTATCTTGTGTTGGGGAATGTTAAGACCATATATAAAGATGTGCTGTACAAGGGATTTTTGCTTGATGATGATAACCTTCTATTGCATCTGCAGAACAAGGATGATAAAGATTATCTCTTATATATATATGATAGGGATAAAGTTTCCTTGGCTCGGGATGTAGTTAAGATCAATATGCTTAAGTCAATTGGTACAAAGACCTTTATAGCTGTGGAGGATATTGACAGAATAACAGACAAGCAAAGACACGCACTATTGATATATGATCAGAGTATCAGTTCGGCTAACATACGGATTAAGAATCTTGTACTTGGTATGCAGACAAAGGTTTGGGAAGAATTGGACGGAAGCCTTGCAGTAAACGGCCATGAGGCTGATATTAAGAGAAGTAAGGTCTATCTTTATTCGAATGAGTTTAAAGAACTTTTGGGCAACTTTGAGGTAAACTACTGGGAGAAGATTGACAACAAGATATTTACATCAGGAAAGGACACCGACAGAAACGCATCGACATTCTGCAGTATAAACTCGACCAATAAAAAGGAAATAAGAGACTATTTTGCGGTTAACAAGGTAATTAAAGCAAAGGGAGATTATTATTTTGTATATGCAGTTGAACAGACACCAAAGACATCATATACAAACAAGAAGATTCTTTATATTTACAATGAAAAAACCGGGGAGTTTATAGATCTGGTAGTAGATATAGAGCTTACCGATATATTGTTTATTAACTAAAACAAGTAAAGTAGTTTGGAATTTTTCCCAGATGAAATTCCAATAGCAAAAGACTCAAGGAATTTAAACACCCTTGAGTTTTTTGTTGTATAATTTAAAGGTATTTTCTATTTTAATATCGAAATTTATCAAAGTGTACAACTGAAAACTTGTAATCAAATCGCATATATTTATTTAGAGGTGGTTTATTTGGCTAAGCCTAACTTCATATATAATTGGAAAAATAAAGGAAATGATTCTAGTAGTCATTCGATTAATAATACTGTTATTAAAATTAAAAATGGAGATAATGAGCTTAAGGAAAAATTTATTGAAAAATACAAGCCCTATTTGCTGAAAATTATATCCAGTACTCTTGGAAGATTTATTGATCCAGAAAGCAGTGAGGAGTATAGTGTAGGACTTATGGCTTTTAATGAGGCTATAGATGGTTTTGATCCGGATAAAAGCACTAGTTTTACAAGTTACTGCAACGTGGTTGTGAATCACAGAATAATTGACTATATAAGAAAGAGAAATAAGGATAAAAATGTGATACCTTTTTCATATTTTGAGGATAAAAATGATTTTGAAGAAAAATATTTAATTTCCGATTCTCACTACCAGTATGAAAATATAGAGGTGAAAGAAGAGATCCTGCTTTTTCAAAAACAGCTTAAGCAGTTTGGAATTACCCTTGAGGATTTGGTAGTGCATTCACCAAAGCATAGGGATTCGAGGGAACTCTATATAAGTATAGCAAGGATACTGGCTGAGAATGAAGAATTATATAATAAAATGCTCCAGAAAAGATGTATTCCTTTATCAGAACTTATGAGTTTTGTAAATGTACATAGAAAAACAATTGAAAGAAACAGAAAGTTTATAATAGCTGTAAGTCTTGTCTTAAGAAGTGGTTTTGAAGAGATAAAGCAATTTTTTAGGAAGAACGAAGGGGGGGATTGTTAATGTATAGCATTGGTATAGTAATGAAAATCAAAGGAAAGAAATCCATAATTCTAACTGAAACAGGTGTGTTTGAAGAGATAAATGCACGGGAAGGAATGTTTTTAGGACAAAAAATTGTATACAGTCAGCAGGAAGTAATAAAAAAGCGTAGAGTTGATTTTAATTATTTTTATCCAGCTATTGCAAGTATAGCTGCTGTATTTATACTTTTGTTTTCATATATTAATCTTTTCTATGGGAATGCTCCTTTTGCATATGTTGATATTGACATTAATCCCAGTATAGAATTTGCGGTGGATAATAAAGGTATTATTTTGAGTGAGCAACCACTAAATCAGGAAGCAATAGAGCTTATGACCAATGTGACATACGAGGACAAGCATCTAGAAGATGCAATTATAGATTTAATAAAAAAGTCAAAGGAACATGGCTATTTAAAAGAGAATGGAGAAAAGGATATTATATTGATTTCAGTGGCAATTGACAGCCGGAAAAAATTGAATGATAATGATTATAGGATTATAAATGAACTCGCTAACAATTTAAGAACGGATTTTATAAGATTGAATCAGGATATAGATGTGAGATTTGTTGAGGTTTCGACTGACTTAAGAAAAAGAGCTGTAGAAAGTAAAGTTTCGATGGGTAGATATTTTATATATGAGAAGGCCTTGCAGGAAGGAAAAGACATATCTCTTGAAATGCTTGCGTCGATTTCGCTGAAAGACTTGCTTAGTGAAGATGGTTTGGGGTTAACTGAACCTACAAATGCTTCCCAACCTTCACCGTCGGACAATTTTTATGAATCAACACCGACGGATAGGATAAAGTCCACCCCAACACCGACGGATAGGATAAAGTCCACCCCAACACCGACGGATAGGATAAAGTCCACACCAACACCGACGGATAGGATAAAACCTACATCAACACCGACGGATAGGATAAAACCTACACCAACTCATGCATCCAATGGGAAGCAGGGAATTAAAGTACAGTTTTATAACAACAATGAAGTATCTCCATCAACCTCGAACTTTTTGAGGATTAAGGTTGAAAATACTGGAAATGCTGCTCTGGATCTTTCAGACATAAAGTTACGGTATTATTATACTATAGATGGATACAGTGATCAGATTTTTATTTGTGATTGGGCATCTATCGGAGCTCATAATGTTACTGGTAGGTTTGAAAAGATGAGTTCATCACGTCCGGGAGCTGACACTTTCCTTGAAATAGGATTTAGTAAAAGTGCCGGTGTGCTTGAACCGGGAAGCAGCTTAGATATGAATATACGATACTCAAAAACTGATTTGACGGAGTATAATTTTGAAGATGATTATTCGTTCAAATCCATGAATTATGTTTTCGAGGATTGGGACAAGATTACGGCATATATTTCTGGTGTTCTGAAATGGGGAAGGGAGCCGTAGTTTAATAAATAATACAGGTGTAATTTTTATGAGGGAGGAGATAATGAGGTTTTTGATTTTCAAGAGAATACAGAAGAAAACAAATAGTATGAGTTTTTTTAGAAGTTATTTAGGGAGGTAATTTTTATGAAGAAAAAAGGTTCGCTAATTCTGTTATTTGCAGTTTTGATTACATTTTTGTGTTATAACGCATCTTTTTCATCATTGGTATCGGTTGCAACTGTAGATTCTAATAATGATGATTGGCTTCATGTTGAGGGCAATAAGATAGTGGATATGAACGGCAACGAGGTTTAGTTAACTGGCTGCAATTGGTTTGGCTTTAATACTGGTACCAATGTTTTTGACGGGGTATGGAGTTGTAATATGAGGCTATTCAGGGCATGGCAGATCGGGGTATCAATTTTTTGAGAATACCTATATCGACTGAGCTTATACATCAGTGGTCACAGGGAATATATCCTTCAGCCAATGTAAATGATTTTGTTAATCCCGAGCTCGAAGGCATGAACAGTCTTGAATTGTTTGATTTTGCGTTTCAGTGCTGCAAGGAAGTGGGAATGAAGATAATGGTAGACATACATAGTCCACAAACAGATGCAATGGGGCATATTTATCCTGTTTGGTATGATGAAACATTCACAACGGAAATTTGGATTTCCAGCCTTGAGTGGTTGACTGAAAGATATAAAAATGATGACACTCTTCTGGCACTGGATATCAAAAATGAACCTCATGGGAAGCCTAATGAAGAACTTATGGCTAAATGGGATGGTTCAACCGATACAAATAATTGGAAGCATGCTGCAGAGATATGTGCAAAGAGAATTTTGGATATTAACTCCAATTTGCTTATTGTGGTTGAAGGTGTTGAGGTTTATCCAAAGCCCGGTTATGATTATACAGCCGTTGATGACTGGGACAAGGAAAGCAAATATTATTTTAATTGGTGGGGCGGTAATTTAAGAGGAGTTAGGGATTATCCCATTGATCTTGGCAAATACCAGAAACAATTGGTTTATTCTCCTCATGATTACGGTCCACTAGTGTGGAAGCAGCCATGGTTTGATAAAGACTTTACTAGGGAAACCCTGTATGAGGATTGCTGGAGAGACAACTGGGCATATATACATGAAGAAAATATTGCTCCGCTTTTAATAGGTGAATGGGGTGGATTTATGGATGGCGGAGACAATGAAAAGTGGATGGAAGCATTGCGTGATTTTATGATCGATAACAGGATATCTCACACATTCTGGTGTTATAACGCCAATTCCGGTGATACTGGTGGGTTGGTTTATTATGATTTTATAACATGGGACGAAGAAAAATATGCTATTTTAGAGCCAGCATTATGGCAGACTCCCGATGGAAAATTTATAGGCCTCGACCATCAGATTCCTTTAGGTTCAAATGGTATTAGTGTAACGGAATATTATGGTGGAACTGTACCGACTCAAATGCCGACAGACAAGCCTATACCGACTCCAACACCAACTGATAGAGTGCCTACGCCGACGGAAACAAATTCGATAGAAATATTAAAGGGAGATGTAAACTTTGACAACGAAGTAAATTCAACAGACCTGACATTGTTAAAGAGATTCATACTCAGGAAGATTGACGAGTTTCCTGAACCATTAGGGCATCAGGCGGCAGACGTTAACGATGATGGTGATATTAATTCAACAGATGTGACAATGCTTAAAAGAATAATACTTAGAAAAATTTAAATTAAACAAATTTATTGCAATTATTTCAAATTTGACAAAAACACTTCTCCGTTTTTAGTAGAGGAGTGTTTTTTTGTGTGTGCCCAGCATGGGCAACAACTTGGTGGTGAAAGTCCACTACGGGCTTGGTAGTAGGAACCGTTAGCCAAGAGCAAGGGTGTCCACGGCGACGTGGAATCTGAAGG
>JAAYTO010000002.1 GCA_012523755.1 Clostridium sp.
CTACAGTAGAAAAATTTTCTTTGAACCGAGGTGTTATAAAGCAAAGGGTGTAAAATGGAATCGTTCAGCTTGAATGCATATGCTAAAATAAATTTATCTATAGACATTATTGGGAAGAGACCCGATGGCTACCATGATGTAAAGATGATTATGCAGACCATAGCCCTGCATGACAGGGTTATCCTTGAAATAAGGGACAGAGGCATTGAGATTGTGTCTAACAAGCCCTGGATACCGACAGGAGCCGATAATATTGCATATAAAGCGGCAAGCCTCCTTATGAAGGAGTATAACATTGACAGGGGTGTTTGCATTAACATCACAAAGAACATTCCTGTTGCTGCAGGCTTGGCGGGGGGAAGTGCCGATGCTGCGGCTGTGCTCAAAGGTATGAATGCACTGTTTTCATTAGATCTTGGAGAAGATGAACTCATGGCTGTTGGCAAACAGGTGGGTGCAGATGTTCCTTTTTGCGTAAAGGGAGGAACTATGCTTGCACAGGGCATAGGGGAAGTGCTCACTGAGTTGGATTCCTTTTCGAAGGTTGATATTGTATTGGTTAAACCTGAAATTGGAGTATCTACAGCGTGGGTATATAAAAACTTGGAGCTTAGCAGGGTTCCTTTCAGACCGGATACACACTTGCTGATAAAAGCAATTTCCAGTAAGGATAGGGCATGTGTAGCACAGAACATGAAAAACGTACTGGAGTCTGTTACAATAGAAAAGTATAAAGTCATAAAGGAAATAAAAGAAGAACTTATAAGACTTGGGGCTTTAGGAAGTATGATGAGTGGGAGTGGTCCTTCTGTTTTTGGAATATTTGAAGACCGTGCGAAGGCAGAATATGCCTATGAAAAATTAAAGAAAAATAAGTGGGATTGTTTTTTAACAGAAACGTTATGTGAGGAGAGATGAGACAAAATGGCTGGAAAGCTTTCAAAGGTAAATCTCAATGATTATAAACCCTTAAGGGAAGTAGTTTTTAATACTCTCAGAGAAGCGATTATTTCCGGAGAGCTAAAACCGGGGGAAAGGTTAATGGAGGTTAAGCTGGCAGAAAAGATGGGAGTCAGCCGTACTCCGGTAAGAGAAGCAATTAGGAAGTTGGAGCTTGAAGGGCTGGTTAACATGCTCCCAAGGAAAGGAGCACATGTTGCTGAGCTTTCGGCTAAAGACATTATGGATGTTTTGGAGGTCAGAGCTACTCTCGATGGAATGGCCACCAGTCTTGCGGCCGAGAGAATAACCGATGAAGAGATAAAGGATTTGAGCCACATACAGTCACAATTTGAGTCTTATGTGCATAAGGGCAATTTGCAAGGGTCGATAAAAAAGGATGTGGAGTTTCACGATTTGATTTACCGTGCTTCCAGAAACGAAAGGCTCATTCAAATCTCCAGTAATCTCAGGGAGCAGATTCAGAGGTTCAGGGTGATATATATGAAGGATTACAGCAATCTCAAGGATCTTATTAAGGAGCATCAATGCATTTTTGAAGCCATTTCAATGCATGATGTGGAAGAGGCCAAAAGGCATGCCCAAATCCATATAGACAATCAGGAGAAATCAATTATAAAGGCGTTAAAGGATATGGATAAATAGCCTTCAGAGGCACGATTCATGTTGGACTTGTGATGCTTTCAAGAGGCACCCTTGCCTATGAGTAAATTGTACCAAAGGTGCCTCCATAGTTTTGTGAAAACAACTTATATTCCCTGTTACGTATCATATTTCCAATTACGGTGCACTTGCTAAATTATTTCATACCCCATTGCGGATATGTGCTTCTTTATTTCCTGCGGGGTTATGTCCGAAGGATTGTAATCCACATTAATATGCTGGCTTTTGAGGTCAGAAGATACATTCACAATTCCCTTTAATTCTTTTACACCTTCCTCAATCTTGCGTGAGCAAGCACTGCATGAAAGTGTGGGGACATTGAAAGTTGTTGTTTCCATTATATTCCTCCTTAAACGGTTTTCTTTTATAAAAACCTCAACTATATATTAGCATTTCAAAAGAATAAATTATTATTCTTAAATTGGAGTATTTTGATTAACGTGCTCACATCACGGTGAAATCATGAAGGAAGATTAAGCCATGGCATAAATTACAGATAAACTTTAGATAAAATGCTATAGAAAATTACGTCTAAAATTACTGGGCATATCCTGTGAAGGACCGCCTGGTTAGCAAGGGCATGAACATGCAATAGATAGAGGTAACCTCGGACGTTTCACACGC
>JAAYTO010000314.1 GCA_012523755.1 Clostridium sp.
CGCCGTATACGTGAACCGTACGTACGGTGGTGTGGGAGGTCGGTAAATAAAATAATTATTTACCTCCTACCCGATTTACTTGTCTTGCCAACTATAATTATACTCTAAGAATTTTTTCTAGGGTGCATTAAATAAATGTGAAGAAAAGTGTCTAGTCCATATTTTCCCTCTCGCAAAGAATATTTATAATATTTACCAATTTACTCCGGGAAATTTATGAAAAGTAAAATGAACGAAGAAAAACACTACTATGCAACAGGGGAGAATCGTTCCATACTAGTGTTTTTATAAGAGATGTGAATATAATCTTAATAAAATGATAAGTTTTATATTTATAATTATTCTACATATAAAAAAAAAATCCTTCTTTGTTTATAAAAATCATAGAAAAGTAGAATACAAATAGTTTAAAAAAGTGTTTACAACATGCAAAAATATTATAAAATATAGCTTAGGGAATTGAATAAATCTATATTTTATTATGGACAATAATAGAAGGATGTGAGGACAGAGTGAAAAGGAGTACTGTTAAACTTATTGCACTAATTACTGGAATAGCTATTTTTGTTACTACTATTGGGACATTAACTATTTCGATTATTTATGGAAGATAGAGTTGTGTCTTTTCAAATGCCGTTTTTTTTGAATGCCATATAAAATATTTATAAGGATCCCGAAGAAGTTTTAAGATGTCTAAATTATGTTTATATTGGTAATGTATAGTGACCGTGATGAGATAAAATGTTACAATGGTATTAAAAATGAAAATTCACGGCATTTTTTTTACAAAAGCACTTACAAAGGGACTAAAATACGTTATAATTTTTATAGGCTAAATGTATTTAACACAGAGCGGGGTTGTGAAATGATATTATTGATTGGTGGAAATATACGGGAGTTTATAAAGTATTTATCAACAAATCTTGATATAAATGGTCCATGGGATGCCATTAAAATAATAATTGATATCTCTATTGTTTCTTTTGTTGTTTACAAGCTTGTAAAGCTGGTAAGGGAAACGAGGGCGTGGCAGTTAATTAAAGGTATACTTGTTATTGTTGTGGCAGCAAGGCTAAGTGAGATATTGGGTTTTAGAACCATTTCTTTCATATTGAGACTTACTATTGAATACATGGCAATTATTTTGGTGGTTTTGTTTCAACCCGAGTTCAGAAGGGGTCTTGAGCAATTAGGAAGAAGCCGGTTTAGAAACTTTTTCAGCCTTGAGGATGAAGACATTAATGTCAAGGTAAAGGCATTGATTGAAGAGATAGTAAAAGCCGTAACTGAGATGTCAAAGACCTTTACCGGGGCACTTATTGTAGTTGAAAGGGAAACAAAGATCGGAGAGATTATCAACTCCGGTGTTCGATTGGATTCAAATGTTACATCAGAGCTTTTGATAAATATTTTTACACCAAATACTCCTTTGCACGATGGTGCTGTTGTCATAAGGGATAATAAAATAAAGGCGGCGGCATGTTTCCTGCCTTTGACGGAGAATTCGAACTTGAGCAAGGAACTAGGAACAAGACACAGGGCAGCATTAGGAATAAGTGAGGTTTCTGATTCAATTGTAGTTGTGGTTTCCGAGGAATCAGGAAAGATTTCCGTTGCATTAAACGGCGGACTTTCAAGAAATCTTACTTCAGATACTCTCAGAAAGGCACTGAGTAAAAACCTCATAAAGAAGGACAATCCGGGTAAAAGGCTTGGGATATGGAAGGTGAAGTCTAAATGAGTGAGTTGTTGAAGAGGGATTCCATAGTTAAGATATTGTCAGTGATATTTGCCATAATTTTATGGTACTTTGTTTTAGATAGTACCAATCCGGTGGAATGGGTTGATTTAAACTTACCGTTAAGTGTGGAAAATGAAGATACACTTAAAGCAAAGGGAATTATAATAAAAGACAGCAATTTTCCCAGAACTGTTTCTGTCAGATTGAAAGGAAGAAAAAACAAAATAAATACAGTAAGTCAAAATGATTTTGAGGCGATTCTTGACCTTGCGAAGATAAACGAGCCAGATACCAGACATTTACAGATTGATGTGAAGTATCAGGGGGTTGATGTATTTAATTACAAAGGTGGGATTTATTTTCAGGGAATAACCCCGAGGCATGTTGATCTTGAACTTGAAAAGGTTGGAGAAAACTCCTTTCCTGTCAAGGTTATTACTACCGGTACCCCAAGGGAGAATTACAAGGTAATAAGTGTAAACGCAGTGCCGGGAACGGTGTCGATAGAAGCTGCGGATGAGATCGTAGATTCTATTGGAGAAGTCTGTGTATATGTGGATATCAACAACATGAGCAATAACATGGTTAGAAAATTAGAATGCGTGGTTTATGATGGGAACGGAGAGGAAATAGTTGAACTTATCGGAAAGCTCAGCGTGGATGTTAGTATAGAGTTTGCGAAAGAGGTACCTATAGTACCGACGGTTATTGGAAGACCTGCAAGAAATTATGCCGATGGAATACATAAGGTTATACCGGAAAAAGCACTGATAGCAGGAGTGGCGGATACTATTGAACTCATTGACAACCTGAAGACAGAACCTATTGATATTGAAAACATGTCTGCAACCACGACGAAAATAGTGAATCTTGTTTTGCCTGAAGGTATACGTCTTGTGGATACTCAAAGGAGTGTATATGTGGATGTGGTTATAGAGGAGGTATCGGTAAAGGAAATTACCTTTGATAAGGATGATGTTTTGATTGAAAATGCCCACGCTAGCAATTCATTTAAATGTGAAGTTCTGAATGAAAATATAAAAATAAGCATAACGGGTATACGGCAAGAGATTGAAAAGATTACAAAGGACAATTTGCGTTTGAGTGTTGATATAAAGGGACTTGGGGAAGGTAACTATAAAAGACCTCTAAAGGTTGTATTGCCCGATACGGTAAAGCTTTTGGAAGACTATGAAGTAGAGGTCGGGATAACCAAAACAAATTAGTTGGTCTTATTAGATTATATTATAATAAATTTGATAAAAAACAAAATATTAGGGGGATGAGTATTTTGGGACGTCTATTTGGTACTGATGGAGTAAGAGGAGTAGCAAACTTGGAACTAACTGCCGAGTTGGCATATAAGCTAGGGCAGGCCGGTGCATACGTATTAACGGCTGAGACAAAGCACACACCCAAAATTCTGGTAGGTATGGATACAAGGATATCCGGCGATATGCTGGAGGCATCTTTATTGGCAGGATTATGTTCTGTTGGGGCTGAGGTTATATGCCTTGGAGTGGTTCCAACCCCTGCAGTAGCTTATTTAACCAGACATTATAATGCCGATGCCGGAATAGTAATTTCTGCTTCGCACAATCCTTACGAGTTCAACGGGATAAAGTTCTTCAACAGTAAAGGTTACAAGCTTTCCGATGTCTTGGAGGAGAGGATAGAGTCCTTAATTTTCGATAGTGAGGATAAGCTAGAACTTCCGACGGGTGGAAAGATAGGAAGAAAAAGAAGCGTAACATCGGCTGTTGATGATTATATCAGTTTTATAAAAAGTACAATTCCAGGAAGTCTGGAAGGGTTGAAGGTTGCAATAGACTGTGCAAATGGGGCGGCATATCAGGTGGCTCCTAGGGCTTTGCACGAATTAGGTGCAACGGTTCATGTAATAAACAATGAGCCTGATGGTCTAAATATTAATAGAAACTGTGGTTCTACCCATATTGAAGCCCTTCAGAAGTATGTTGTTGAAACAGAGGCTGATGTAGGGCTTGCATTTGACGGAGATGCCGATAGGGTATTGGCAGTGGATGAAGAGGGGAAGATGGTTGATGGTGACCAAATTATGGCTATAATTGGATTGGAGTTAAAAAGAAAAGGAGAGCTGTCAAAGAATACCATTGTTGCTACTGTAATGAGTAATCTTGGGTTTGATATTATGGCAAAACGGGAAGGTCTTAATATAGTCAAGACTAAAGTGGGGGACAGATATGTTCTGGAAAATATGCTTCAAAATGGATATATTTTTGGAGGCGAACAGTCCGGCCATATAATTTTCCTTGAACACAATACCACAGGAGATGGACTTCTTACCGGTGTTCAGCTTCTTGATGTGTTAAAGTCTTCCAAGGAAAAACTCTCAAAGCTTGCTTCGGTAATGCAGGTATTGCCTCAGGTTTTAAAGAATGCGAAGGTAAAAAATGAGAACAAAGCTAAATACCTTGAGGATGAAGTGATATGCAGAATGTGCAAAGAGTTGGAGGAGGAGTTTAAAGGAGAGGGCAGAGTGCTCATTAGACCTTCTGGAACAGAGCCTTTGGTTAGAGTAATGATTGAGGGAAAGGATCAGGATTATATTACCAAGAAAGCTATTGAAATGGTAAAAGTTATTGAGGAGAGGCTGTGTTAAGTGTTTTTGAAAGGGGCGAAAAAGAAGTAATCCATATATAGTCAACAAACTATGATATTTATATACAAGAGAGGTTACTTAAAAAGAGAGGTTACTTAAAGTGGTTTTGTGGGGAATATTTATTAGTGCATTTTTAATAGGTTTTTCAGGAGCGATGATGCCTGGACCTATGTTGGGAGTGACAATTGATGGCAGTTTTAAAAAGGGGTGGGCAGCAGGTCCTTTGACAGTATTAGGGCATGGAATACTGGAACTTATATTAATTGTCATCATGATTTTTGGACTTAAAGACTTCTTCTCTAATTCGAAAGTTGCAGGATTTATCGGGTTATTTGGCGGTGCTTTTCTTGCATGGATGGGTTATGGAATGATAAAATCTTGTGTAAACAAATCAGTTTCTTTGGAGAATCAAAGAGCAGGGAATAGTGCAGGAATGAAAAATCTTGTATTAGCAGGAGTGCTTGTAAGTGCTACCAATCCGTACTTTATTCTCTGGTGGGCGTCGACAGGTATGGAGTCGGTACGGCAGGCTTATACTTCAGGGTTAATTGGCGTTTTGGTCTTTTTTATAGGACATATTTTATCGGATTTTGTATGGTATTCAGCAATTTCCGCGGCATTTTCTAGAGGAAAGAAACTGATAGATGATGTAGTGTACCGCTGGATTATTTTATTGCTAGGTATGTTTATTATAGCATTTTCAATATATTTTATAGGCAGCGGTTGGAAGATGCTATTGGGCTGATAGAATTAGAAAAAGATATTTTTTGCATTTTTTGTTTAGAATAAAATTTTTATTTAATTTGTAATTTTATTTGAGATTTCTATAAAATTAATGGTATAATGAAATAGATAGTATGTATGAAGTAGACAAGCTAAGCACGGTGAAATCATGAAGGAAGATTAAGCCATGGCATAAATTACAGATAAACTTTATTGAGCCTTTGTAGTAAGATATTACCCATAGATAATGAAAAGTGGGGTTATACTAAATGGGTAAGAAATTATACAAAGGGAG
>JAAYTO010000026.1 GCA_012523755.1 Clostridium sp.
GTTACATAGTTTGTAATATTGTGAATAAGTGGCTTTTTTTTACGGACATTCTCAATACATTCTTTTATCATGATCATCTTTCTCCTAATAAAAAAACTGCATATATGCCAACGAAGGTATATATGCAGTAACCTTTTCTTATTATTTCCCTACGTTGGCATTAACCAAATCAGGTTCTAAGGGTCTAAGCAAACAGCTTACTCTCAGCCTGCTTAAAGCAAGCTCCCCTTTATATACACTTTTGTATAAATTATACTACAGTATAGTAAAAAAGCAATCTTTTATTTCTGCTTTAATTTCGTATTGAACAAGATCAGGAGATGAAATGAATTATTATGCTACCATTTTAAATATCCGTTTCTGTGTGTTGAGGTACATCTGTAAACTAATTATTGCATCTTCGGAATTCGCTTGTTCATCAACAGTCAACATTATACCATGTTGCTACTGCTGACGCATAATGTCCGGAAACAGATCTTATATGAAAAACAAGGATTGTCTGTCGGCATCAAGTTCAGCATTCATACCTATCGGTAAAACAGCATGTTTTGTGCCATGTCCAAAATCATCGGTATACACAACCGGAACGTTGTTTCTTGACCCGAAACGCTCAAAGCAATGCAGCAATTCGTCAGGGATCGAATCGGCATAATGTCCGAAGATCACTCCTGACACACTTTGCATAAAAGCACTCTGTTCAATAAATGCCAGGCAGGTACTAACTGCTCCAACGCTGCTGAACTTCTCGTGATCCTCAAGAAATAAAATGTATTTTTTGTTTTGGTCATACCGAAAATACCTATTTGACAGCATTAACCCGAAGCACGGCAAATAACCGCCAATCAATATCCCGGCACACTGCCCGCCTCTTATGGTTTTCCAATCACTATCTTTCATAAATTGATCCATCGAATAACCTTCAGCAAAGTTTAAGCAGAACTGCATATAGTCATAATACCTTAAATCCAAAAATACGCCCGTTCCTACGCCGTAATATGTAATCAATCCCGTTTGCGTATAAATCGCGTTCAGAATTGATGTTCCATCGCTATAGCTGCTGAATAGCTTTAGATGCTTTTTTATTTTATTATAGTCAATAAACGGCAATATTTCTGCCGCGCTCTCGCCGCCGCCAAATAATATCATCTGTACATCATCATCTTCAATAAGGGTATTTATATCATCTGCCCGTTCCTCTGCACTCGCTGCAAATCCATAAGTATCTTTATAGATGTTTGCTCCGAGTTTTACTTTGTACCCCAGTCGATTGAGTGTTTCAACAATCCGGGAGTATTTTTTGACGTCTGCAACATGGCTTGTACAAATTATTCCTATTGTTCCGCCCGGGGATAATCTTTTTGCTTTCACTTTTAGCTCCCTCCCTTATAGTAATCAGGCTCAAACCAGCCTTTATCCTGGACGCTCCTTCGCCCCATTCTGTATTTTAAAAGCTGCCCGGTTGGTGCCCGCAAGTCCTCTTCAATATCAGCATGTCCTTGATAGAGTAGAGCAGTGGGGTTTCCACCGCCCCCTCATCAAACCGTACGTGCGGTTTTCTCGCATACGGCTTTCCGATATTCTTCTTCCTTCAGCATTCAGCCGCAAATACTAGTCAGTCCTGCCTGTAAAGTCAA
>JAAYTO010000027.1 GCA_012523755.1 Clostridium sp.
ACACGCCATATCTTAGTAATCCCGGGGGCATTTCTTAAAAAATGATTTTCTTGCCTGAATATTAAATGCTGAAATGGCATTTTAAAAAACTCTCTTGTGAGAGTATTGGCAGGAGATGGGTTCATGCTTTTACCGTGCCATTGTGTTTTTGTACTATTGATTATTTAGTGTTTTAATTATAAAATAGTTAAGAAGGTAAGCAGGTTTAAAGGATATATTATCAGATATATTACTATATGTATTATTAAAAGATGTATTTATTTTTGGAAATTTATTCCTAATATTTTAAACAGATTCTTAAAAATCGTCATATTGCGTATTGTTTTAGTGCAATTCCCTAAATTCGTTGGAGAAATTCCTTAAAAGAGGCCTAAAGAATTTAATAAAAAACGAACTATTATACACGGAGTATTATTTTTTTATAATACATAAATTTTAAAGAAGGGGAGATGAGGATGAGAAAATCCGTATCAGGTGTCCTTATTGTCATAATGCTATTGACTATATTGGCACCCACTAATTGGTTTTCTGCCATTGCGGGGACAGAACAGATTCTCTTTATAAATGAGGTCATGTCTTCCAATGAATCTACTATTCGGGACGGTGATGTGGATGATTCCAAGTTTGGAAGCCAAGGAGGGGCATATTCCGACTGGATTGAAATCTACAATGCCAGTGCACAGGATGTAGATCTAACGGGCTATACTATTGCTGATTCTTCGGCTGTATGGACGTTCCCGGAAGGTGTTGTTCCTGCAGGGGGGCACCTATTGGTTTGGGCTTCTGACAAGGACAAAGTAGCAGCAGACGGACAGCTGCACACCAATTTCAAACTGAGTGCATCCGGTGAACCTTTGATATTGAAGAGTCCCGATGGTACTGTTGTTGATTCAATAACGATTATAGGCCTTGCCGATGACCAGAGCTATGGGCGGGAAAATGATGGTTCATCCAAGTTTGTTGCTTTTACCAGAGCTACTCCCGGTGCAGCAAATATTCCGGAAATTTCAACAGAGCAGGTACTATTTATTAATGAGGCTATGGCATCCAATGAATCTACCATAAGGGACGGCGACTTTGATGACCCCGAGTTTGGAAGCCAGGGAGGGGCATACTCCGATTGGATTGAAATTTATAATGCCGGTGAAAAGGATGTTAACCTAGCGGGCTATGTCATATCTGACTCTTCAGCTGAGTGGATTTTTCCGGAAGTTACAATATCAGCGAGAGGATATCTTTTGGTTTGGGCTTCAGACAAGGACAAAGTAGCAGCAGATGGGCAACTGCATACAAACTTCAAATTAAGTAAATCCGGGGAAGCATTGACATTAAAGAGCCCGGATGGATCGGTTATTGATATGCTGACAATAATAAGCCTTTCGGATGATGAGTCCTATGGAAGAAAAAGTGATGGTTCATCGGAATTGTCATTGTTAAAACCAACTCCCGGAAGTGCAAATATTTTTGATTCGAGCATGGTGCCTGTGTTAGAGCCGATATTTTCCCATGAAGGCGGGTTTTATACCAACGAATTTAATTTGCAAATTGCTATGCAAGAATCGAAAGTGAAAATTTACTATACTACAGATTGTTCCGACCCTGTTCCTGGAGAGCATGGAACCTATGAATACAGCGAGGGCATTAGAATAAGAAGCAGAAAAGGTGATCCTAATGTGCTTTCAATGGTTAGGGATATATCCAACGATCAATGGAACCGATGGAAGGCACCAAAGGGCGAGATATTTAAATGTACTACCATTAAAGCTGTTGCTGTAAGAGAAGACGGTGCACGGAGTAAGGTAGTTACTCATTCCTATTTTGTAGACCCGAATATGAATACAAGATACACCTTGCCGGTGGTTTCTCTTGTAACCGAATATGATAACTTGTTTGATCCGACTACGGGACTTTATGTAAATGAAAATTATGAAAAGAGAGGATCTGACTGGGAAAGACCTGTGCACATAGAAGTATTTGATACCGATGGAAGTACGTGGTTCTCGCAATCTGCAGGTATGCGGATACATGGAGGATGGACAAGAAAGTATCCTCAGAAGTCCTTCCGTTTATATGCGGATCATGGTTTGGATGAAACCGATAAATTCAAATACGAAATATTCCCCGGTCTTAGAGGAACGGGAACCGGCAAAAAAATAAAAAGCTTTGAACGCCTTATATTAAGAAATGCAGGAAATGACTGGACAAGTGCCTTGTTCAGGGATGAAATGATGCAGAGTTTAGTGTCTCATCTAAAACTGGATACTCAGTCCTACAGACCTTGCATAGTATTTTTAAACGGCGAGTACTGGGGGATATACCATATACGTGAACGGTTCGACGATAAATATCTAGAAGAGCATTACAACCTAGATGACGACAGGGTTGCAATTCTTGATGTGTTTGAAAAACCCAGTGTTCAGGAAGGAGACCCGGAGGATGTTTTAGCGTATACGGAAGATGTTATAAACTATTTGAAATCACATTCCATTAAAGATAAGAGTACCTATGATTATATAAAAACCAAAATAGATGTTGAAAACTACATTGATTATTATGTCTCTGAGATATTCTTTGGAAATACCGACTGGCCGGGAAATAATATGAGTATATGGAAGTATAAAACCGAAAGCGGTGAGTATGATCCTGATGCACCTTATGGGTTGGACGGAAGATGGAGATGGTTCTTAAAGGACACTGATTTTGGCTTTGGCTTATATGGAAAACCCGTGTCCCATAACACACTGGCTTATGCCGCTGGTGATATACAAGAAGGTACTGCAAATGCACCCTGGGCGGTATTCCTGTTTAAGACCCTGCTGCAGAATACTGAGTTTAGAAACGAGTTCATAAATCGTTTTGCAGATCAGTTGAACACCTCTTTTGTTCCGTCAAGGGTAAATGAGATTATAGATGGCGTTATCTCGACCCTTGAACCGGAAATGCAGGAACATACTGATCGCTGGCCCTTTATCAAGCTGACTAAAACCAGTTACATGGATAAAACATGGAGTCAGGATATTCAGGAAATAAAAAACTATGCCGATAGGCGTCCGGGGTACGTAAGACAGCACATAATAAGTAAGTTCGGAGCTAACGGTGTGACGGGAACATCTTTTGTTACCTTGAATACCGACACAGCCATGGGACATATTAAGATTAATTCCATAGATATACAGTCGGGCACTCCGGCAGTTACAAACCCTGATTCATGGACCGGCATGTATTTTAGAGGGGTTCCCATAACTGTGAAGGCGATACCCGAAGAGGGCTACGTGTTTGACCATTGGGAGGGAATAACCGGGGTTGATCAATCATCGGATACCGTAACCTTTACACTTTCTAGGGATATTAATGTAACGGCTGTTTTCAAGCCCATGTTAGAGCCTTCAACTTTATATGGTGATGTTAATGAAGATGGGGAAGTAAATTCTACGGATTTAACCTTACTTAAAAGATATATACTCAAAACCTTATCTTCGGGTGTGTATTTTGATATAAAAGCAGCAGATGTTGATGCCGATGGCAGTGTTAATTCAACTGATATTACGTATTTGAAAAGATATTTGCTAAGAAAGATTGATAAGCTTCCTGCACAGAAGTAGTCCTTATTTTCGACTTGAATTTTGGCATTATTGAATGTGACGGGGTGGGAAAGGAGATGAAGAAATGGCTATAGAGGTTTTTAATAGATATGAAGGAAAGTATTTACTCGACGATACCGCCTTTGAGAAGGTTCAAAACATACTTTATGATTATATGGAATTAGATGAGTATAACAAAAAAACTAACTCTTTTTATACGATTAGCAATATATATTACGATACCTTTGATAATCAACTTATAAGACATTCACTATCAAAGCCAAAATATAAAGAAAAATTAAGGATGCGTGCTTATGGTGTTCCTTCATTGGAGGATAAGGTTTATTTGGAAATAAAGAAAAAGGTAAATAGACTTGTAAATAAAAGACGAACCAAACTTATCTTAACAGAAGCTTACAAATTTGCCGAAACCGGGAAAAAGCCTGAATACAAGGCTTATATGAATAAGCAGGTGCTAAATGAGATTGAGTATTTATTAAAGAAACATATTCTTATGCCCAAGCTCTATCTGGCTTATGACCGAAAAGCATACTTTGGTATTAATAACAGGGATTTAAGAATTACTTTTGATACTAATATCAGAAGCAGAAGAACAGATTTGCGGCTTGAATTAGGGGATTATGGTGAAAGATTACTCGATGATGGCATCTGGCTTATGGAGGTTAAGGCCGAAAAAAGTATACCCCTGTGGCTTTCTAAGATGCTAAGCGAGCATAAGATTTTTAGAACGAGTTTTTCAAAATACGGGACTGAATACAAGAAAACAATAATGAGAAAGAAAATGGAAGGAGCGGAAGAAGATTGTTGGATGCAATATTTAATACCACAGCTAGCACAACACTATCCTTTAAAAGTGCGATGCTAACAATTGTTGTATCCTTTGCATTAGGATTGCTTATCAGTTATGTTTACATAAAAACCCACGCAAGAGGGAGTTATTCCCAGAACTTTACTCTTACTTTGATTATGATACCATGTATTATCGGCGTTATGATTCTATTAATAGGAAGCGATGTTGCAAGGGCTTTCAGTTTGGCAGGAGCTTTTTCTATTATTCGGTTCCGAAGTGCACCGGGGGATCCTAAAGATATCAGCTACGTATTTTTTGCAATGGCAGCCGGCCTTGCGTGCGGTGTAGGATTGCATGCATATGCTGTACTCTTCACGGCATTTCTCTGTGCGTTTATGATTGTCTTGAGTAAAATTAATTTTGGTGCAAGGAAATCATCTTATAAACTGCTAAAAGTCGTAGTTCCGGAAAATTTGGACTACGAGAGAGAACTTGAAGATGTTTTTAATAAATATACATTGAGCCATGAACTTAAGAAGGTTAAAACTACTGATCTTGGGACTTTGTATGAGCTTGTGTATATAGTTAATTTATACTATGGAACAAATGAAAAGGAATTCATAGATGCTCTTCGTTGTCGAAATGGAAATCTTAATATAGTACTGGGAATGACAGTGAATTCAGAGTATAATTAATAGTAGGTGGATTTAGTGCCCCTCAGGTTTTGAAAGTTGTATATCCAAAAAGCCAGTCAAAACAAAAGGGGCACAAGGCTTTCTGCCTGCAGTTAATACCATAGTATAAGGAGAGATAAAAATGTTTTGTGATAACAAGATTCTGATAGCAAAAGGAAACACACCGGTTTATCTTTTACCTGAAATGGCAAACCGCCATGGATTAATTGCTGGAGCAACCGGTACTGGAAAAACCGTTACCTTGAAGGTGTTGGCAGAGTCCTTTAGCGATAGTGGTGTTCCGGTTTTTCTTGCCGATATAAAAGGAGATCTTGCAGGTCTTGCAGTAGAAGGATCTGATAATCCAAAAATTCAGGAAAGAGTTAACATGCTTGGTATTGAAGGCTTTGAATACAAATCCTATCCCGTTCGCTTTTGGGATATATTCGGTGAAGGAGGACATCCTGTCCGCACCACAGTTTCTGAAATGGGTTCAATATTGCTTTCGAGATTGTTAGAACTCAATGAAACCCAGACGGGAATTATGAATATTGTTTTTCGGATAGCGGATGACAAAGGACTGTTGCTCATCGATTTGAAGGATTTACGTGCAATGATTCAATATGTAGGAGAGAATGCCAGGGATTTTATCATTAAGTATGGCAGCATTTCTACTCAAAGTGTGGGTGCTATTCTGCGGAAGTTGATTGCTTTGGAGGATCAAGGGGGCGATTACTTTTTTGGTGAACCCGATTTAAACATTTTCGATTTTATTCAGGTGTCGCCTGAGGGACGTGGTTATATTAATATTCTACATAGTGTGAAGCTGTTTCAAAACCCGATACTTTATACCACCTTCCTTTTGTGGATGCTGTCAGAACTATTTGAAAGCCTTCCTGAATTAGACGATGTAAAAAAACCTAAAATAGTTTTCTTCTTTGATGAAGCACATCTGCTTTTTAAGGATGCTCCGAAGATATTAATACAAAAAATAGAGCAGGTAGTCAGGTTGATCCGTTCTAAAGGGGTCGGAGTGTATTTTGTTACCCAGAACCCTTGTGATTTGCCGGATGAAGTACTTGGACAGCTGGGAAACCGTGTCCAGCATGCACTTCGTGCTTTTACTCCAAAGCATCAGAAGTTGGTTAAGGCTGCAGCACAGACTTTTCGTGCAAATCCTGAGTACGATATTGATACGGTTATTACTGAACTTGCTACCGGAGAAGCACTGGTATCATGCCTTGATCAGCATGGAAGTCCCGGTATAGTGGAACGGGCATTTATTTTGCCGCCTCAAAGTCAGTTGGGTACTATTGATGATGAAACCCGGAAGGATATCATTTTATCTTCACTTATATATGGAAAGTACGATAAAGCGGTGGATAACGAGTCTGCCTATGAAGTGTTGCAGGCAAAAAGAAAACAAGAGGAAAGAGAGGAAAGGGAGGAAGAGAGGAAAAGTGCAAAGCGGCAAAGCAGTGTGAAGACCTCTCGAAAACGGACCTCCAACCAAAAGTCTTTTTTTGAAAAGGCGTTTAGTTCTGCTGCAACATCAATGGGAAGAGAGCTGGGAAGAAGCTTGATACGTGGAATTCTTGGATCTCTTAAAAAGTAAAAGATGGAGTAAAAATTAACTTACAATTAAGTTTGTTTTATGATAAAATTGTACGTGTCGTGTGACAGTGTCGGTTGCCGAAAGCAGATACTGTCGCATAAACTATACAAATTTAATTATTGGATGGTGTTTGTTATATGAATAACGGGGGAAAGTATAAGCTTGTAGTAGCTATGCTTATACTGTTTTGTATTGGTTTTATTACAAGTTATGATGTGGGGGCAGTGACTGAGCAGACTTATATAACTGTAAAAGTAAATGACAAATGCATAAAAATGGACAATTGGCCTTATTTGAGAGGTGACAGAACGTTCGTTTCTGTACGCTTTATTGCTGAAGCGTTAGGAGCCCAGGTGGGATGGGTAGACGAAAAAAAGATGGTTGTAGTAGATGATGGCTATAATTATATTGAACTTTTTATTGGTAGCAATGAGTACTATGTAAATGCAGAGAAACAGACAATGGATGTTGCCCCGGAAATAAACAACGGGCGGACAATGGTACCGCTAAGGTTTGTCTCTGAAAACCTTAGATGTTCTGTGGATTGGAATGAGATGACCTATACGGTTTTGATAAATAAAGACGGTCTGGAGATTCCTGCAGAATGTGTTTACAATAGGTCTTATACCGACGAAGATTTGCTGTGGCTTTCAAGAATAGTAACTGTTGAAGCAAGGGGAGCGACCATAGAAGGGAAGCTTGCTGTTGCCAATGTTGTATTAAACAGGGTTAAAAGTCCTGCATTTCCCAACACGGTGTATGATGTTATTTTTCAGAGGGGACAGTTCCCACCTGCTCACAAAAGCGGATTTAAGGAATTGGTGCCTCCAAAAGATTGCATTATTGCAGCAAAAATGGCTTTAGAGGGTATAAATAATATTGGAACATGCCTTTATTTTAATAACAGGCCGTTTACATCCAGAAGCGATAAATTTTATAAAAAAATAGACGGCGAGTATTTTTATAATTGAGACAGTTTGGATAGAAACACATTGCACAGACGATATAAGAGGCTGTTATTTACAGCCTCTTTAACTTTACAGCTATAGTTTTTGATAATTGTCAGTTTTTACATATACGCAGTATGGTTCCTTTAATTTTACAGTTATAGTTTTTTGACTCTAATTAGTCTCATGGCATTTAAAACTGCCAATACTGCAACCCCAACATCTGCAAAAACTGCTTCCCACATAGTAGCCATGCCTCTGGTTCCTAAAGCCAGGACTATTATTTTTACAGCAAAGGCAAGAATAATGTTCTGCCAGATTATCTTTTTGGTCTTACGGGCAATTTTGATAGCACTGACAAGCTTTGAAGGCTCATCAGTCATCAACACAATATCTGCTGCTTCAATGGCTGCATCCGAACCCAAACCGCCCATTGCCACTCCAATATCCGATCTTGCCAATACCGGTGCATCATTTATTCCGTCTCCTACGAAAGCAAGCTTATCTCCGCGAGCCTTTTGACCGGCTATAATTTCGATTTTTTCCACCTTCTGATGGGGTAGAAGTTGTGCATATACCTCGTCAAGACCCAATTGCCGACCGATTTTTTGAGCTTGATTATTATTATCTCCAGTAAGCATTATTAGTTTTTTTACACTTATCTTTTTAAGCTCTTCTAATGCTTTCTTCGAGTCGGGCTTAATTTCATCGGATATCAATATATTACCTGCATATTTTCCATCTACAGCTACATGAATTGTTGTGCCAAAGCCATTGGTATCTGAAATTTTTATACCGGCATTATTCATTAGAGTTTCATTTCCTGCCAGTATTCCTTTGCCCTGATAGATGGTCTTAATTCCCTGACCCGGTATTTCTTCGAAGCTTTCTATTTCACCGGAACCCCAGCTTTTTCCGAAAGCTTTGATTATAGACAGGGCAATAGGGTGATTGGAAAACCTCTCTGCTGCTGCGGCGTATTCCAAAAGGTGTTCTTTGGAAAAACCATTGGATGGATTTAATTCAGTTACTTCAAATATACCCTTTGTAAGTGTGCCTGTTTTGTCAAACACTACGGTATTCACACTGTTCAAAGCTTCTAGGTAATTGCTGCCCTTTACGAGTATTCCATGCCTTGAAGCTGCCCCGATTCCTCCAAAATACCCGAGGGGTATGGAGATAACGAGAGCACAGGGGCACGAAATCACAAGAAATACAAGGGATCTGTATAGCCATTCGGAGAAAACCGCACCGGGAATTACGAGGGGCGGAATTATAGCTAAAGCTGCTGAGGCAAATACGACTATAGGGGTATAAACCTGTGCAAATTTGGTGATATAGTTTTCTGTAGGAGCCTTTTGACTGCTTGCATTTTGCACCAGATCCAGTATTTTTGACACGGTGGAGTCACTGTATTTTTTTGTGACCTCAATATTCAAAACCCCGCTTTTGTTTATCGAGCCCGATAAAACTTCATCCCCTGTTTTTACATCCTTTGGGACAGACTCACCGGTTAGTGCGGATACATCAACCATGGATCTTCCTTCAATAATCCTGCCGTCTAAAGGTATTCTTTCTCCCGGCTTAACCACAATAACACTTCCAATATCGACTTCTTCGGGAGATACTCTCTTTAGGCTTTCCCCGGATTTAAGATTGGCATAGTCAGGACGTATATTCATAAGTTCCGCAATAGATTTTCTTGAGCGGTTTACAGCCATATCCTGAAGAAGCTCGCCAACCTTATAAAACAGCATAACTGCTGCACCTTCAGAGAATTCCCCTAGGGAAAAGGCACCAATTGTAGCGATGAACATTAAAAAGTTTTCATCCAGCAATTGACCTTTAAAAATGTTTCGAACAGCCTTTATTAATACATCTTTACCAATCAATAAATAGCTGGTAAAAAACAGCGTGAATTCGACCCAAAAGGGAAAACGTATTATAAATGCGGTGCCGTACAACAAGATGCCTATGCTCAGAACTATGACCTCTGATTTGTTTAAAACGCTCTTTTGTCCTGTTTTTTTCTCTTCCTGTTCAAATACTTCAATATCGGATTCTATACTCTTGGCTGCCATTGATGCTTTCTTTACTATATCCTCCGGTTTAGGCCCATTGTTAAGCTCTAAGGTAAGCTTTTTTGTTACAAAATTTACAGATGCGTTTTTTACTCCTTCTATCTCTTTAACCTTGGTTTCGATTTTTGCTGCACAGCTTGCACAATCCAGTCCTTCAAGTATTAGTTCTCTTTTTTCTGCATATTTCATTTTAAACCCCTGCCTTTATTAAATTCAAGTTTCTGTTATATGCATAAGTCCCTGATCGAATATGTGTTTTATGTGTTCATCATCAAGAGAGTAGTATACGATTTTACCTTCTTTTCTATACTTTACGAGTCTTGCTTGCTTTAAAACCCTGAGTTGATGTGATACCGCCGATTGTGTCATATTGATAAGGGATGCAATATCACAAACGCACATTTCCGAGGCAAATAATGCATAAAGTATTTTTATTCTGGTGGTGTCGCCGAAGACCTTGAAAAGCTCTGCGAGATCGTAAAGGTATTCCTCCTTAGGCATATTTTTACGCACCATGTTTACCACATCTTCATGAATTATGTTACAGTCACATTTATCGGATCCATAATTCTCATGCATATTAATTCCTCCTCATTTATCTAAAGTATAAGACTCTGTCTATCATATGAACATATGAATAACTGTTCATATGATATTATATACCCATTATATTGAAGATGTCAATAATATTTTTGAATATGGGTGTATTAAATAAATGTTTATTTCATATTTCTCTTCACTTTGGGAGATAAAAAGTAGTTGACCTATTTCCTTCTTGAGGAATGCGGGTTTTATATATAAGGGATATAAGTTAAAAAAATTTTATTTTTATGACCCTAAAAAAGAATTTGCATACGTATTTTAAAGTAGAAGGTATAAAAAGAATTAAGGGAGGAATTAAAGGAATGAGAAAGGTATTGATTTTCTTTGTGGCATTTTGCATCATTGTTGGTTTGTGTGCAAATCTTAGTTTTTCAGCCGACACATATTCAACAAAGTATGGCGATCTTAATGGGGATGGCTTGATTGATTCCACAGATCTGACCATATTAAAGAGGTATGTGCTGAGAAAAACATCGGAGTTTCCTGTTTCAAATGGGAATGTAGCGGCGGATGTAAATGCTGACTCGGAAGTTGACTCAACAGATTTAAGTTTGTTTAAAAGATATGTATTGAGAAAAATATCTGAGTTTCCCGCAGGAACAACAATAGAAGGAGATGTTTCTCCACAGATATATCAGGCTGAGGATGCAGTATTTTCAAAGGCATTGATCGAAACGGTTAATGGCGGTTATACCGGTAGCAGTTATGTAAACTATGATAATGAAGTCGGTGGTTATATTGAGTGGACTGTAAATGCTCAAGTTTCCGGTGCATATGAGCTTACCTTCAGATATGCCAATGGAACGAATGCCAATAGACCTATGGAAATAAGTGTTAACTC
>JAAYTO010000028.1 GCA_012523755.1 Clostridium sp.
ATTGATACATTGGAAAGAGGGGAATGTTATATGAGAAGTGATATAGTAAAAAAAGGTGTAGAGAGGGCTCCTCACAGGGCACTGTTTAAGGCTATGGGATATACGGACGAAGAAATCGAAAGCCCCCTTATCGGAGTTGTTAATTCTAAAAATGAGATAGTTCCAGGACATATACATTTGGACAAGATTGCCGAAGCGGTAAAGGCGGGCATAAGGATGGCAGGCGGAACTCCTGTTGAGTTTGGGGCAATTGGTGTGTGCGATGGCATAGCTATGGGACATGAGGGCATGAAGTACTCTTTAGCAACAAGAGAGCTTATTGCCGATTCTTGCGAAGCTATGGGATTAGCCCATAGTTTTGACGGCATGGTATTTATACCCAATTGCGATAAAATAGTACCGGGTATGCTGATGGCGGCTGCAAGGATTAATGTTCCATCGGTGGTGGTAAGCGGAGGTCCCATGCTTTCAATTCAACGCAACGGCAAAAGCCTTGATTTGAACAGTGTTTTTGAGGCTGTGGGGGCATATAAGGCGGGGAAAATGACCGAAGAAGAAGTTTGTGAGTATGAAGACTATGCCTGCCCAGGCTGCGGTTCCTGCTCCGGAATGTTCACTGCCAATTCGATGAACTGTCTTACGGAGGTTTTGGGACTTGGTCTGCCGGGTAATGGAACGATTCCTGCCGTTTATGCCGAGAGGATACGTTTGGCAAAGAAAGCTGGCATGAAGGTAATGGAATTGGTTGAGAAGGATATTAAACCCTCGGATATTTTGACATCAAAGGCTTTTGAGAATGCTTTGACTGTTGATATGGCCTTGGGGTGTTCGACAAACTCAATTCTTCATCTTCCAGCAATTGCCCATGAGGTAGGAATTGAAGTAAACCTTGACATAGTTAACGAAATAAGCGGCAGGGTACCCAACCTTTGCAAGCTGGCTCCAGCGGGGCAGCACCATGTCCAGGATTTGTATGCGGCTGGAGGGGTTCAGGCTGTTATGAAGGAACTGTCAAAGAAAAACCTTCTGCATTTAGACTTGATGACTGCTACCGGGAAGACAGTGGGAGAGAACATTGAAAAAGCTGAGGTTAAGGACAGCGAGGTTATAAGAAACATTGATAATCCCCACAGTACAACTGGAGGTATAGCGGTTCTAAGGGGTAATCTTGCACCGGATGGTGCTGTTGTAAAGCGTTCTGCCGTTGCACCGGAAATGCTTGTTCACAGCGGACCGGCAAGGGTGTTTGACTCCGAGGATGAGGCTATAAATGCGATTTATAGTGGTATAATAAGTAAAGGAGATGTGGTAATAATCCGGTATGAGGGTCCAAAGGGTGGTCCGGGTATGAGAGAGATGCTTTCCCCTACTTCTGCGATAGCGGGAATGGGTCTTGACAAGCATGTTGCCCTTATTACCGACGGACGTTTTTCCGGTGCCACTAGGGGAGCTTCCATAGGACATGTTTCTCCTGAGGCAATGGAAGGTGGTAACATAGCAATTGTAAAAGAAGGAGACATAATTAATATAGATATACCAAACGGCAAGCTAAATGTGGAGATATCCGACGAAGAGGTGGCCGAAAGATTGAAGGAATGGAAGGCTCCAGAGCCAAGAATAAAGAAAGGCTATCTTGGAAGGTATGCAAAACTTGTAACTTCTGCAAGTACCGGAGCGGTTTTTAAGGGTTGAGCCCAATTACACCACTCTGATTTTTAAGGATGAAGTTCCTTTTAATATTAAGGGTGGAGTTCCTTTTAATATTTTCAGTAGGAATCAAATCCTGTTGGAGATAGGATTTAGCTGTGTGATGCACTGACGTTTGGTTGATACCTGTTTGAGTAATAATTGGGGAGGTAATGCAAATGAAGTTAACGGGTTCACAAATATTGATAGAATGCCTTAAAGAGCAGGGAGTTGATACAATTTTCGGTTTCCCTGGGGGAGCAGTATTGAATATATATGACGCACTGTATAAGGCTAAAGATGAAATACGTCATATACTGACGTCCCATGAGCAGGGGGCTTCTCATGCGGCAGACGGTTACGCGAGAGCAACGGGGAAAGTGGGTGTGTGCATTGCCACTTCAGGTCCTGGAGCGACAAATTTAGTTACCGGGATAGCAACCGCGTACATGGATTCAGTTCCGATGGTTGCAATCACAGGTCAGGTGGCAACAACTCTTTTAGGCAAGGATTCTTTCCAAGAGGTTGATATAACCGGAATAACTATGCCTATAACCAAGCATAATTTTATAGTAAAGGATGTTGAAAAGCTTGCGGATATTGTACGAAAGGCCTTTTATATAGCGAAGGAAGGAAGACCCGGTCCTGTTCTGATTGATATATGCAAGGATGTAACTGCGGCACAGGCGGAATATGAGCCAAAGCCTCCTAAAAGGTCTGCAAGCATCCCTATAGGAGTAGATAATAAGGATATTGATGAAGCAATAAAGGCTATTAACGGTGCTAAGAAGC
Source organism: Clostridium sp. (assembly GCA_012523755.1). Lineage (GTDB taxonomy): Bacteria > Bacillota > Clostridia > Acetivibrionales > Acetivibrionaceae > Hungateiclostridium. Next base: position 2,479 of record JAAYTO010000028.1, read on the forward strand.
CGGTTATATTATCTGGTGGAGGTGTGTCCATAGCCGGTGCCGACAAAGAGCTTTTTGAGTTTGCGACGAAGGGGAAAATTCCTGTAACGACTACTTTGATGGGTATGGGTACTTTTCCCGGAACCAGTAATCTTTTTATGGGTATGCTGGGGATGCATGGAACAAGAGCTTCCAATACCGCTGTATCTGAATCGGATCTTTTCATTGCGGTGGGTGCTAGGTTCAGCGATAGGGTAATTAGCAATGTGCAAAGGTTTGCACCTAAGGCAAAAATAATGCATATAGATATTGATCCTGCGGAAATAGGCAAAAATGTTGTGGTAGATTATCCCCTTGTGGGAAATATTAAAAAGATATTAAAGCAAATTATTGCCAGTATGGAAGATAAGGAGTACAATGATTGGAATAAAAAAATTGATGAGTGGAAGGAATTGTATCCCTTAAAGTATTCGCGGGATGATAGATTACATCCTCATTATATAATTGAGAGAATGTACGAGCTTACCAAGGGCAATGCAATTATAACCACCGAGGTGGGACAACATCAAATGTGGGCTGCCCAGTTCTATAAGTACACTTCTCCAAGGCAGTTCCTATCCTCCGGGGGATTGGGAACGATGGGGTATGGACTGGGGGCATGTATTGGTGCTCAGATTGGAAAACCCAAAAAGAAAGTGATAAATATTGCGGGCGATGGAAGCTTTAGGATGAACTGCAATGAGCTGGCGACGGCGGTGGAGTATAAGCTTCCGGTAATAATTGCAATATTCAATAACCATGCTCTTGGAATGGTAAGACAGTGGCAGGAGTTATTCTATGACGGAAGGTATTCCTCAACAACTTTGGACAGGGCTACGGATTTTGTTGCACTGGCTGAAGCTTATGGGGCGATCGGTATAAACGTGACCCAAAAGGAGGAAGTGAATCCGGCTATAGAAAGGGCATTGGCTTCAACTGACACTCCTATTGTAATTAATTTTGAAATAGATAAAGATGAAAAGGTATTTCCGATAGTTCCACCGGGTGCACCGATAAATGAATTGATTGAGGAGTAAAACAAAGTTTTTTAAAGAAAAAAGCATAAATCTATTGACTTTGGGTGATGTTTATGTTAAATTATTGATTGTTTCGCTGTGTATGTCTTTTTTTTTATGCCGAAATAGTTAATTTTTCACAGCTTGAAATAATGTAAATAAAATATATTTCTATACAACCCATGGAGGTGTGAAAGTTGAGAGTTAAAATCACGTTGGCTTGTGGCGAATGCAAGCAGAGAAATTATAACTCAATGAAAAACAAAAAGAATGATCCAGACAGACTTGAAATGAGGAAATATTGCAGATTTTGCCGCAAACATACTGCTCATAAAGAAACCAAATAGTTTCATATGATGAATGATTGCTTTGTTGTGATGGCAAAATAAAAATATTTGATAATGGAGATGTGTTTGTATGGCTCTAGAAGTTAAAGTCTCTAAATTGACAAAAGTAAAAGGAAGTATAATAAAATTTTTTAGGGAAATAAGCAGTGAACTGAAAAAGGTGATCTGGCCTAGCAGACCACAGCTTATCAACAACACCATTGTGGTATTGGCTATGTGTGTGTTTGTAGGTGTGGTTATATGGTTGCTGGACTTAGGGTTTGGTCAACTAACCCGATTGGTTTATAAATAATAATGCATAAAGCAGTGTATGCCTACAAATTATTGTTGGGATGATAAGTTAGGTGGCAGGCACTGTAGGCAGTCATCGCATAGATCAAAGGAGGACTAGGGGCTTTATGCTAAGTAATGAAATAGCTGAAGATGCTAAATGGTATGTTGTTCATACTTATTCCGGATATGAAAATAAAGTGAAGGCAAACCTTGAAAAAATCGTTGAGAACAGGGGTATGCAAGATTACATTTTGGACATTGTTGTACCAATGGAGGAACAGATTGAGATTAAGGACGGGAAGAAGAAAGCAACACTAAAAAAGGTATTCCCCGGGTATGTTCTCGTTAAGATGATTATGACGGATGAATCTTGGTATGTTGTGAGGAACACAAGAGGCGTAACCGGTTTTGTGGGACCGGGTTCTAAGCCTGTGCCTTTATCCGATGATGAAGTGAGGACAATGGGAGTGGAAGAATTTGCCCCTGTGCTGGATTATGAAGTTGGAGATAATGTAAGGGTAGTGTCTGGTCCTCTGGAAAGCTTTATTGGAATAGTTGAAGAGATTAATCTTGAAAAGAAAAAGGTACGTGTATCGGTATCTATGTTTGGAAGAGATACTCCTGTTGAATTGGAGTTATTGCAGATACAGAAGATTTAAAGTTTGTTTTAATTTAATGAACATTATAATATTAATCATAAATAAAGTAAAATCAGAGTTTTTTTAGAAAAAAATTGGGAGGTGGATAGTATGGCTAAGAAAATTGCTGGCTATATAAAACTTCAAATTCCTGCGGGGAAAGCAACTCCGGCTCCACCGGTTGGACCAGCTTTAGGACAGCATGGCGTAAACATTATGGGTTTTTGTAAAGAGTTTAACGAGAGGACTGCAAAGAATGCTGGACTCGTAATTCCTGTTGTTATTACTGTTTATGCAGACAGATCTTTTTCGTTTATTACAAAGACTCCGCCAGCTTCAATACTTATTAAGAAGGCATGCAAGATTGAAAAGGGTTCCGGTGTTCCAAACAGGGACAAGGTGTCCAAAATTTCCAAGGAAGATTTAAGGAAAATAGCAGAAATGAAAATGCCTGATCTTAATGCAGCGAGTGTGGAGGCTGCCATGCGCATGGTGGCAGGTACCGCAAGAAGCATGGGTGTAGTAGTTGAAGACTAAATAGAGTGAAGTTTTAAAATAAGGTGGGAGGAAACATGGTTTCCGAAAATTATTACCACAAGGAGAGTGAAATAGATGAAAAGAGGTAAGAAGTATAAAGAAAGTGCTAAGCTTGTTGATAGATTGAAACTGTATGATCCTACTGAAGCATTGGAGCTTGTGCAGAAGACAGCAAAAGCCAAATTTGATGAAACTGTTGAAGCACACATTAGGCTGGGAGTAGACTCAAGACATGCTGATCAGCAGGTCAGGGGTGCTGTTGTTTTGCCTCATGGAACTGGAAAGACTGCAAGGGTTCTTGTATTTGCTAAGGGTGAAAAGGCAACGGAGGCTGAACAGAACGGTGCAGATTATGTAGGTGCTGAAGATTTGGTAGCTAAAATTCAGAACGAAAACTGGTTTGAATTTGATGTGGTTGTAGCTACTCCAGACATGATGGGTGTTGTAGGTAGGCTTGGTAAAATTTTAGGTCCAAAAGGATTGATGCCGAATCCTAAAGCAGGTACGGTAACAATGGATGTTGCAAAGGCAATTAAGGATATTAAAGCAGGTAAGATTGAATACAGGCTGGATAAAACAAACATTATCCATTGTCCTATAGGAAAGGTTTCCTTTGGGACAGAAAAGCTCTCTGACAACTTCCGTGTCTTAATTGGAGCAATAATCAAGGCTAAACCTGCTGCTGCAAAGGGTCAGTACCTTAAGAGCGTAGTTGTTACATCAACAATGGGACCGGGCATTAAGATGAATCCTCAGAGAGTAACTGAGTAGAATTCATTTCTTTTAACAAAGTGCTTTACAAAACTAGAAATATGATATAGTATAAACAATGTAAATTGAATATTGTTTGCCATAGACAGTAGGTTTCTCTTTTCATTGAGTGTAAAGGCTGTTTTTCAAAAGGCTATCCTACCGAGGTAATGCTTATATAAGGTTTATTAACAACCCCTCTATGTCTATGTGCATTGGAGGGGTTTTTAATTAGTGGGATTTCACAAAGTGAAATGACCAAGCTTAATATATTTACAAACCCTTTAAAAGGAGGTGGAAAGTAGTGCCAAGTGAAAAAATTCTTGAGGGAAAAAAACAAGTAGTTAAGGAATTGTCCGAAAAGATTAAGTCATCTAAATCTATTGTGTTTGCTGATTATAGAGGACTTACTGTTGAACAGGATACTGAGCTCAGAACCGCTCTTAGGAAAGCGGGTGTAGATTATAAGGTTGTTAAAAACACTTTGACGAAGCTTGCTGCAAATGAAAATGGGCTTAATGATTTGGAACCGCATTTTAACGGTCCTACATCAATGGCTTCCAGTGATGAGGATATTATAGCTCCTGCAAAGGTCATGGTTGAGTTCGCAAAAAAATATGAGAAACTCGAACTGAAGGTAGGCGTAATTGAAGGGAAGATATTAGATGTAAAGGGGATAGAAGCTATTGCTTCATTGCCTTCAAAGGAAGAACTCCTCGCCAAGGCTTTGGGCAGCTTGAAGTCTCCGATAACTGGTTTGGTAAATGTTTTGAACGGCAATATAAGAGGTTTGGTTATTGCGCTTAATGCAATTGCAGAAAAACAAGCAGCAAATGCCTAAAAGACAGGCAAAAATGTTAATTCAAAAACTATATTTTATGGAGGTATAAAAAATGGCTAGTGAAAAAGTTACAAAATTAATTGAAGATGTAAAGGGATTATCTGTTCTAGAATTATCAGAGTTAGTTAAGGCTTTAGAAGAAGAATTTGGAGTATCAGCAGCAGCACCGGTTGCAGTTGCAGCGGCAGCAGCACCAGGAGCAGCAGCAGCTCCGGCAGCAGAAGAAAAGACAGAATTTGAAGTAGTATTAAAGGATGTAGGAGCTGAAAAGATCAAGGTTATTAAGGTTGTAAGAGAAGTAACCGGTCTTGGATTAAAAGAAGCGAAAGACTTGGTTGACGGAGCTCCAAAGACAGTTAAAGAAAGTGTTTCTAAGGACGAGGCAGCACAGATTGAAGCTAAGTTTAAAGAAGTTGGGGCAACTGTAGAAATAAAATAATTTACACTGCATAAAGAAAGGTTCCTCTTAAAAGGAGGAACCTTTTTGCATATTATTTTTTTCCATTGTTAATTCAACCTTTCTCAATGTAACCACCTCACGTAATGACATGAGATTAATTATACATTATTTTTGAGTTGGGACATAATCACATGTGGTACAATGAGACATTATCATAAATCGATCAGAACGAGTCTTCAAAAAAAATCAAAAAATATTGACAAGTTGAAACCTCTATGTTAGAATTATAAACTGCGTTATAATTTCAATGGGTAATTCCAATATTTTCAGAAAGTGTAGCTACTTTTTTACCTTATAATTATAACATATTGGAATAAGTTAGACAATATTTGTTAATAATAATTTAATGTTTGAGAAAATAACTTTGTTTAGTATATGTACATAGCAAAAAAATATACTTTGTTTAATTTGTCTAAAATTACAAGGCTCTACGAGTAAAGGGGTAAGACCGATAAATTAAGTCAATCAATTTAAATTGTTGGCTCCTTTTACTATTGTATAGCTTTGTATTAATTTATAAATTTAAATATGTAATAGGCTATGAAGCTATGGTATACTATTACGTTAATATAACGATACATATCAAAAAGGGGCAAGGATGCTTTGATTTTTAAATCCTCCATTTTTTTAAGATGGGGGAAAGACGTGTATATTTCGTAATTGGATACTTACAGCTTTATGGGAGCGTGCACAAAGACAAAAGTCTGAAATATGAGGTGATATTTAATGGTACATCCCGTGAAATTGGGAAAAAACGTTAGAATGAGTTACTCAAGAATTGATGAAGTAATTGAAATGCCCAACCTTATAGAAATTCAGAAGAATTCCTACAATCAGTTTTTGGAAGATGGTTTGAGAGAGGTTTTCAGAGATGTTAATCCGATAACTGATTATACTGGAAATTTAATTCTTGAATTTGTGGACTATTCGTTGGATGAAACCCCAAAGTATAGTGTAGATGAGTGTAAAGAAAGGGATGCGACATATTCTGCTCCATTAAAGGTAAAGGTGCGGCTTATAAACAAAGAGACTGGAGAGGTCAAGGAACAGGAAATATTTATGGGTGATTTTCCTTTGATGACTGAAACCGGTACCTTTATTATTAATGGTGCTGAAAGGGTTATTGTAAGTCAGTTGGTAAGGTCCCCGGGCATTTACTATGCTATGAAGTTTGACAAAACAGGTAAAAAGCTTTTTTCCAATACGATTATTCCCAACAGAGGTGCATGGCTTGAGTATGAGACCGATTCCAATGATATACTGTCTGTACGTATAGACAGGACAAGGAAGCTTCCTATAACTGTTTTGATCAGAGCTTTAGGTTATGGAACAGACCTTAAAATTACCGAGCTTTTAGGTGAGGATGAAAGAATACTGGCGACAATTCAGAAAGATGGTACCAAGACTGAAGAAGAGGCACTTCTGGAGATTTATAAAAGGCTGAGGCCGGGAGAACCACCGACTGTTGAAAGTGCACGATCACTTTTAAACAACCTTCTTTTTGATCCTAAAAGGTATGATTTGGGAAAACCTGGGAGGTTCAAGTTTAATAAAAAGCTTTCTTTTGTGTCCAGAATAAATGGATTTGTTGCAGCAGAAAGCATCATTGACCCAAACACTGGCGAAGTAATTGTCAAAGCAGGAGAGAGCATTGACAGAGAAAAGGCGGAGATGGTAGAAAATGCCGGAGTTGACGCGGTTTATTTGGATGCCCAAGGAAAAACGGTCAAGGTCATCAGCAATGGTATGGTGGATATCAAAGAGTATGTTGAGTTTGACCCTAAGGAAATAGGCATTAATGAGAATGTCAGAAAAAGTGTGCTGTTTGAAATATTAGAAGAGAATCAAGGCAAGAGTCAGGATGAATTAAAGAAAGTGATAAACGAAAAGATTGACGACTTGATTCCAAAGCATATAATTTTAGAGGATATAATTGCATCTATAAGTTATATTATTAACTTAAGCTATGGGATTGGAAACATTGATGATATAGATCATCTTGGAAACAGAAGGCTTCGTTCTGTGGGAGAGTTACTACAGAATCAATTCAGGATTGGTCTTGCAAGGATGGAGAGGGTAGTAAGGGAAAGAATGACTATCCAAGATATTGATATAGTTACGCCTCAGGCACTTATAAATATCAGACCTGTGGTTGCAGCGATAAAAGAATTCTTTGGAAGCAGCCAGCTTTCTCAATTTATGGATCAGACCAACCCATTGGCGGAGCTGACTCACAAAAGAAGACTCAGTGCATTGGGTCCCGGGGGCTTGAGCAGGGACAGAGCAGGATTTGAAGTCCGTGACGTTCACCACTCTCACTATGGACGTATGTGTCCTATAGAAACGCCTGAAGGACCTAACATAGGACTTATTGGTTCTCTGAGTACCTATGCCAGAGTGAATGAGTATGGCTTTATAGAGGCACCTTATAGAAGGGTTGACAAGAGCACTGGCAAGGTGACGGAGGAGATAGTATATTTGACGGCTGACGAGGAAGATGAGTATATTATTGCACAAGCAAATGAATTGCTCGATAAGGAAAATAAGTTTGTCAACAATAGAATGATATGTAGGTATAAAGAAGAGTTTATTGAGGTTGATATAAGCAAGGTTGATTTTATGGACGTATCACCTAAACAGATAGTTTCGGTAGCAACCTCTATGATACCCTTCCTTGAGAATGATGATGCGAACCGTGCCCTGATGGGAGCAAACATGCAGCGTCAGGCTGTACCGCTAATTAAAACAGACTCTCCTATTATTGGTACAGGGATTGAGTATAAGGCTGCAAAGGATTCCGGTGTAGTTGTTTTGGCGAAAAACTCCGGAGTTGTTGAGAGGGTAAGTGCAAATGAGATAGTAATCCGAACCAGAGAAGGGAAAAAAGATGTTTACAAGCTTTTAAAGTACTTGCGTTCAAATCAGGGAACCTGTATCAATCAAAGACCAATAATAAAAAAGGGTGAACAGGTTGAGAAGGGTGATGTTATAGCCGATGGTCCTTCAACAGACAAGGGTGAAATTGCTCTAGGTAAAAACGTTCTTATCGGTTTTATGACATGGGAAGGCTATAACTATGAGGATGCCATACTGATCAGTGAAAGGCTTGTTAAGGACGATGTATTTACATCCATCCATATAGAGGAATATGAGTGTGAGTCTAGGGATACGAAGCTTGGACCGGAGGATATAACCAGAGAAATACCAAATGTTAGCGAAGATGCATTGAAGGATTTGGATGACAACGGTACTATTCGTATCGGAGCCGAGGTAAGATCCGGTGATATTCTGGTAGGTAAGGTAACGCCAAAGGGTGAAACCGAACTTACGGCAGAAGAAAGGCTTTTAAGAGCGATTTTCGGAGAGAAGGCTAGGGAGGTAAGGGATACATCCCTTAGAGTACCTCATGGTGAATCAGGTATTGTTGTTGATGTAAAAGAGTTTACAAGGGAAAATGGTGATGAACTGTCACCTGGAGTTAATAAGCTTGTAAGAGTTTATATAGCACAAAAAAGAAAAATATCCGTAGGAGATAAGATGGCAGGTAGGCATGGAAACAAAGGTGTTATTTCAAGAATTCTTCCGGAAGAGGATATGCCTTTCCTTCCTGACGGTACTCCCTTAGAAATAGTGTTGAATCCCCTCGGTGTTCCGTCTCGTATGAATATCGGTCAGGTTCTTGAAGTGCATCTTGGTTATGCGGCTAAGGTTTTAGGATGGAAGATTGCAACACCGGTATTTGACGGTGCTCAGGAAGAGGATATTATTGAAACCTTGAAAAAGGCCGGATTACCGGAAGATGGGAAGACAATATTGTATGACGGAAGAACCGGGGAGCCTTTTGAGAACCGTGTAACCGTTGGATACATGTATATGTTGAAGCTTGCACATTTAGTTGATGATAAGATTCACGCACGTTCCACCGGTCCTTATTCCTTGGTGACACAGCAGCCTTTAGGCGGTAAGGCACAGTTCGGCGGACAGAGATTTGGTGAAATGGAAGTTTGGGCACTTGAAGCTTATGGTGCTGCCTATACGCTTCAGGAAATTCTTACCGTTAAATCCGATGATGTTGTCGGAAGGGTTAAGACTTATGAAGCTATAGTAAAGGGAGAAAATGTTCCGGAACCGGGCATTCCCGAATCCTTTAAAGTATTGATAAAGGAGCTTCAGAGTCTATGCCTTGATGTAAAGGTTTACTCGGAAGAACAGGAAGAGATTGCCATCAAGGAGTCTGTTGAGGATGAACTCGATGAACTCAGTGTTAACATTGAGGGCAGAGAGGATGAAACTACTCTAAACGAGTTTGAAGATATCGGAGATGAAATGCTCAATGATGATCTAGATGTAGATAGCTTTGAATTATCGGATTTGTCCAATGGTGATATCATTGGTTCTGACGATAGTCTTGATTCAGGAATTGATGACGACTTGTTTGCAGATGGCACTTTAGATGCTGAACTGGACGATGATCTTGATGATAATTTTGCTGACGATGATATATAAAAGAAGGGAGAGAAGGCCATGTTTGAACTTAATAACTTTGATTCAATGAAAATTGGTTTAGCTTCTCCAGAGAAGATCAGAGAATGGTCGAGGGGCGAGGTTAAAAAGCCCGAAACCATTAACTATAGAACATTAAAACCTGAGAAAGATGGTCTTTTTTGCGAGAGAATATTCGGCCCTCAAAAGGACTGGGAATGTCATTGTGGTAAGTATAAAAGAATCAGATATAAGGGAATTGTGTGTGACAGGTGTGGGGTTGAGGTAACCCGTTCAAAGGTAAGGAGAGAGAGGATGGGTCATATTGAATTGGCCGCTCCAGTTTCTCATATATGGTATTTTAAGGGTATACCAAGCAGAATGGGGCTTTTGTTGGATATGTCACCAAGAGCATTAGAGAAAATACTGTATTTTGCAGCCTATGTAGTTATTGATCCCGGTCAGACCCCTCTTTCGGAAAAACAGATATTAACTGAAAAGGAATACAGAGACAGCTTAGAAAAATTTGGCCCGAAATTTAGAGCAGCAATGGGTGCTGAAGCTGTTAAGGAGCTTCTTGAGGTGATTGACCTTCGGAAGTTATCCATTGAGCTTCGGGCGGAACTTAATGATTCGTCGGGACAAAAAAGAGTTAGAATCATCAAAAGGCTTGAAGTAGTTGAGGCTTTTATATCGTCGGGAAACCGGCCTGAGTGGATGATTCTAGATGTAGTTCCGGTAATACCTCCTGAATTAAGACCGATGGTACAGTTGGATGGAGGAAGATTTGCCACTTCGGATTTGAATGATCTGTATAGAAGGGTTATAAACAGAAATAACAGATTAAAGCGGCTTTTAGATCTCGGAGCACCGGATATAATTGTACGTAATGAAAAGAGAATGCTTCAGGAAGCAGTAGATGCATTAATAGATAACGGCAGAAGGGGAAGGCCTGTTACAGGACCCGGAAACAGACCGTTAAAATCCCTTTCCGATATGCTAAAGGGAAAACAGGGACGTTTCCGTCAGAATCTTCTGGGAAAACGTGTTGACTATTCCGGACGTTCGGTTATCGTTGTGGGTCCTGAACTTAAGATTTATCAGTGTGGGCTTCCGAAAGAAATGGCACTGGAATTGTTTAAGCCCTTTGTAATGAAGAAGCTGGTTAATGATGGATTGGCACATAATATAAAAAGTGCAAAAAGAATGGTCGAAAGGGTAAAAACTGAAGTTTGGGATGTTTTAGAAGAAGTAATTAAGGAACATCCAGTACTTTTAAACCGTGCACCAACGCTTCATAGACTTGGTATTCAGGCATTTGAACCTGTTCTTGTTGAAGGTAGGGCTTTAAAACTTCATCCCTTGGTTTGTACCGCATATAATGCAGACTTTGATGGTGACCAGATGGCGGTACACGTTCCGCTTTCGGCAGAGGCACAGGCAGAGGCAAGGTTCTTGATGTTGTCTGCTAATAACCTTCTTAAGCCACAGGACGGTAAGCCAGTTACTGTTCCAACGCAGGACATGGTTTTAGGAAGCTATTATTTGACGATAGAAAAGGCTGGGGCTAAGGGCGAGGGCAAGGTATTTGTTTCTCCAGAGGAAGCTGTAATGGCTTACGATAATGATGATATAGCTCTTCATTCAAAGATAAAGGTAAGAATGAAGAGGGTAGTAGATGGTGTTGAAAAGAGCAAGTTAATTGAAGCAACGGTAGGAAGAATTATCTTTAACGAAGCTATACCCCAGGATTTGGGATTCGTTGACAGAAACGATCCCGATAGCATGTTTGATTTAGAGGTAAATTTCCTTGTTAGCAAAAATGAACTTAGGAAAATAATCGATAATTGTATAAAAATTCATGGAATTACTACGACGGCTATATTGCTTGACAAGATAAAGGCACTAGGCTTCAAGTACTCTACAAAGGGTGCTATAACTATAGGTGTATCCGATATGGTTATACCAGAGGTTAAGGCAAAATATATCAAAGAGACAGAGGAGAAGATTGGCGGCATCTTAAAGCAGTATAAGAGAGGGCTTATTTCCGATGAGGAAAGATATAACTCTGTTATACATTCATGGACGGAGGCATCGGAAAATATTACAAAAGCACTTATCAATAACCTTGACAGATTTAATCCAGTTTACATGATGTCACAGTCCGGAGCAAGAGGTAACATCAATCAGATTAAGCAGCTTGCAGGTATGAGAGGGCTTATGGCCGATACATCAGGAAAGACCATGGAGGTACCGATAAAAGCGAACTTCCGTGAAGGTCTTAACGTGTTGGAATTCTTTATATCAACCCATGGTGCCAGAAAGGGTCTTGCAGATACGGCACTAAGGACTGCAGACTCAGGTTACCTCACAAGGCGTCTTGTGGATGTCAGTCAGGATGTTATAGTAAGAGAAATTGATTGCGGAACAAGAAAGGGAATTGAAGTATCGGATATAAAGGATGGAAATGAAGTAATAGAAGAGTTAAACGAAAGATTGATGGGAAGATACACAGCAGAAAACATCGCTCATCCTGAAACCGGCGAAGTAATTGTTGAAGCAAACAAGATGATTAATGACCATGATATAAATAAAATAATAAAAGCTGGCATTAAAAAGGTAAAAATCAGATCCGTATTAACATGCCATTCTGAATATGGCGTATGTGCGAAGTGTTATGGAGCAAACTTGGCAACAGGGGAAGAATGCAATGTCGGTGAAGCTGTGGGTATAATAGCAGCCCAATCGATAGGTGAACCCGGAACACAGCTGACCATGAGAACCTTCCATACCGGTGGAGTTGCCGGAGATGATATAACTCAGGGTCTTCCCCGTGTTGAGGAATTGTTTGAGGCTAGAAAACCAAAGGGACTTGCAATAATATCCGAAATAGAAGGTACGGTTAAGATAGTAGAATCAAAGAAAAAGAGGGAAGTTGTAGTAACATCGGAAGACGGAGAAGCAAAGAATTATCTTATTCCCTATGGTTCAAGAATAAAAGTATCCGAAGGGGATTATGTTGAAGCAGGAGATGAGCTTACAGAAGGTTCGGTTAACCCCCACGACATATTGAAAATAAAGGGAGTAACCGGTGTACAAAAATATCTACTCCATGAAGTTCAGAGGGTATACAGGCTTCAAGGGGTTGATATAAACGACAAGCATATTGAGGTTATTGTAAGGCAGATGCTAAGGAAAGTTAAGGTTGAAGATGCTGGTGATACAAAACTTCTTCCGGGCGGTCTTGTGGACATATTTGATTTTGAGGAAGAGAATGCAAGAGTAGTCGCAGAAGGCAAGAAACCGGCAGTGGCAAAAAGAACACTGTTAGGAATTACAAAGGCTTCTCTTGCTACGGAGTCATTCCTATCGGCAGCATCTTTCCAGGAAACAACGAGGGTTTTGACAGAAGCAGCAATAAAAGGCAAGGTGGATCCGCTTGTTGGTTTGAAGGAAAATGTAATAATTGGTAAGCTGATACCTGCAGGAACAGGCATGAGCAGGTATAAAGATATTAGCATAAGTACTGTGATAGAGTGATATGATAAAGAAAAATATACTAGAAACTGAAGTTTTGTAGTTGCTTCACAATGTTTCTTTTATATTTTTCTTTACGTGTACTAGTATAGTGTTTCTCAAATTTCCATTCAAATAAAAATCCTCCAGAACCCGTTAAACCATCGGGATTCTCGGATTTTTATTATGCGTAAGTAATTTGAGAATACACTACTAGATGCAACTTCACTGACAAAAATCTTGACAAATAGAGATTGTTGGTGATAAAATATTTCAGTGTGTAATTTTGCGACTATTTCGCAGCCTGTATTGACAGGGAGGGTAAGCAGTGCTTGAGAATCTGAAAAGTAGCAATAAAACTGTGGGACTGAAACAGTCGATGAAAGCTGTCGAGAAGATGATGGCAAAACAGGTGTTTATTGCAAAGGATGCGGATGAGCGTGTTGTAGGCAGAGTTAAAGAACTATGCCTGAAGAACAATGTACCGATAGTATACGTTGATACAATGAAGCAGCTGGGAAAAGCATGTGATATAGAGGTTGGTGCCTCAATTGCGTGCTTGCTTAAGTAATATTGTTTTAGCTGTTTTATATAACACCGCTGGTTTTATTATATTTGATGAAGCGATACTACAAACTTATGAATTTATTTATGAGTAGGTAGTAGTTTAATGTGTTGCTTACGAATTAATTGTAATTAGAAATATTTATTGTGAAAGGAGGTGGAGAAATGCCAACGTTTAACCAGTTAGTTAGAAAAGGTAGAAAGGTTATAAAAAAGAAGTCTGACTCTCCAGCACTTCAAAGAAATTTTAACTCATTGAAGAAGACAGCCACAGAGGTAAACAGTCCTCAAAAAAGAGGTGTTTGCACAGTTGTTAAGACAATTACACCCAAAAAACCGAATTCAGCTTTGAGAAAGGTTGCAAGGGTGCGTTTAACTAACGGCATTGAGGTGTCAGCTTATATACCCGGTATTGGTCACAACCTTCAAGAGCACAGCGTTGTTCTTATAAGAGGAGGTAGGATTAAGGATCTTCCAGGGGTAAGGTATCATATTGTTCGTGGAACCCTTGATACTGCTGGTGTAGCAAAAAGAATGCAGAGTCGTTCAAAGTATGGTGCTAAAAGACCGAAGGCGGGTGCAGCTGCAAAGTAGGATAGTACAACGTGCTTGGCACGATGTATGAAATGATGTATGAAATGATGTATGAAATGATGCAAAAAAAGCAAATAATAGTGCTTAGTACGTTGTTTAAATATATATTGGCAAGTACACAGCACTGACGACGGCTGGCAGACAAGTATCTAAAAGCCGCGAGTACCGATGATATGGTTATATCATGAAAAGGAGGGAAGGGAAGTGCCAAGAAAAGGACATATTCCGAAGAGAGATGTATTGCCCGATCCAATATATAATGACAAGGTTGTAACCAAACTGATTAACAATATTATGATGGACGGGAAAAAGAGTGTTGCTCAAAAAATATGCTATGGTGCTTTTGAAATAGTAAAGAACAAGACAGGAAAAGATCCTTTGGAAGTATTTGAGCAGGCTTTGAATAATATTATGCCTGTGCTTGAAGTAAAGGCAAGAAGGGTCGGTGGAGCAACATACCAAGTTCCTGTAGAAGTCAGACCTGACAGGAGACAGGCTCTTGGTCTCAGATGGCTTGTGAGCTATTCGAGACAAAGAGGCGAAAAGACGATGAGCGAAAGGCTTGCAGGAGAAATATTAGATGCAACCAATAGTATGGGAGCAGCATTTAAAAAGAAAGAAGATACACATAAGATGGCAGAGGCAAATAAAGCATTTGCTCATTACAGATGGTAAGAAAGAAAATGCAAAGAGAGAAAATCGCAACATTGTATTTGCTATGTGTCAATTTTTGAAAGGAAGGTTAAAATGCCCAGGCAATTTAGTTTAGAGAATACTAGAAATATAGGGATAATGGCTCATATAGATGCAGGTAAGACTACAACAACTGAACGTATTCTATTTTATACGGGTAGAGTCCATAAAGTAGGAGAAACTCACGAAGGTGCTGCAACCATGGACTGGATGGCACAAGAGCAAGAGAGGGGCATAACGATAACATCAGCAGCAACTACAGCCCAATGGAAAGGGAATAGGATCAATATTATTGATACGCCGGGGCACGTTGATTTTACAGTTGAAGTTGAAAGATCGCTTCGTGTTCTTGATGGTTCGGTTACTGTTTTCTGTGCAAAGGGAGGGGTTGAACCTCAATCTGAGACTGTATGGAGACAGGCCGATAGATATAATGTACCTCGTATTGCATATATTAATAAGATGGATATAATGGGAGCAGATTTCTTTAACTGTATAAAGATGGTGAAGGATAGACTGCAGGCGAATGCAGTTCCCGTTCAGCTTCCCATTGGAAAAGAAGAAAACTTTCAAGGTATCGTAGATCTTATTAAAATGAAAGCCTACTATTATATGGATGACCTTGGAAAGGACATTCAGGAGAGAGAAATTCCCGATGATATGAAAGAGATGGCTGAGGAATATCGTACTAATTTGATAGAGGCTGTTTCAGATCAGGATGAAGCAATAATGATGAAGTATCTTGAAGGTGAAGAGATAACTGAAGAAGAAATAAAGGCAGCTATAAGGAAGGCAACTTTAAAGGTAAAAATTATACCTGTAACTTGTGGTTCTTCGTACAAGAACAAGGGTGTTCAGCGTCTTTTAGATGCGGTCATTGATTATTTGCCTTCTCCATTGGATATAGAAGCCATAAAAGGTGTTACTGTAGACGGAGAGGAAGAAGTTGAAAGACCGGCAGATGACAATGCACCGTTTTCAGCATTAGCATTTAAGGTTATGGCGGATCCCTATGTAGGTAAGCTTTGTTTCTTCAGAGTTTATTCCGGGCAGCTAAGTTCCGGATCCTATGTTCTTAATGCTACAAAAGGCAAAAAAGAGAGGATAGGAAGAATATTGCAGATGCATGCCAACCACAGAGAAGAAGTTGATAGGGTTTATTCTGGGGATATAGCAGCTGCAGTTGGTTTAAAGGATACTACTACCGGAGACACCCTTTGTGATGACACTAATCCTGTAATTCTTGAATCTATGGAATTTCCCGAACCTGTTATTTCAGTTGCAATTGAGCCAAAGACAAAGGCGGGACAGGAGAAGATGTCAATAGCACTTCAGAAGCTTTCTGAGGAGGATCCTACTTTTAGGACCTATACAGATTCTGAAACCGGACAGACCATCATATCCGGTATGGGAGAATTACACCTTGACATTATAGTAGACCGATTGCTCAGAGAGTTCAAAGTGGAAGCAAATGTTGGTAACCCACAGGTTGCTTACAAAGAAACCATTAGGAAGGCTGTTAAATCTGAAGGAAAATATATAAGGCAGTCCGGTGGTAAGGGTCAATACGGGCACTGTTTGATTGAAATAGAACCAAGAGAACCCGGAACTGGATATGAGTTTGTTAATAAAATAGTGGGCGGCGTTGTTCCAAAAGAATATGTACCTGCTATTGATGCTGGAATTCAAAGTGCTATGAACACTGGTATTCTTGCAGGATATCCAGTTGTAGATGTAAAGGTTACGTTGTATGATGGCTCATACCATGAGGTTGACTCTTCGGAAATGGCATTTAAAGTTGCCGGTTCCATGGCTTTCAAAGATGGTATGAAAAAAGCAGATCCTGTACTTTTAGAGCCGATTATGAAAGTAATTGTTACTGTTCCTGAAGAATATATGGGTGACGTTATGGGAGACCTGAACTCAAGAAGAGGAAGAATTGAAGGCATGGAAGCAAGGGCAGGTGCACAGGTAATTACTGCTAATGTGCCTTTGTCTGAAATGTTTGGATATGCTACTGGCTTACGTTCAAAGTCCCAAGGAAGAGGCGTGTTTACAATGGAGATAAGCCACTTCGAAGAAGTACCCAAAAATATTCAAGAGCAGATTATGGAAGGTAAAAAACGCTAATTGGAGTGTAAAATTCTGAGTTAAAACAGGAAGCATACAAATATATTTGTGTGTTTCCTGTTGAAAAATATTTTATATTAATTAAATAAATAAAATTAATTAAATTAATAATTATCAGTTGGTTAACTGAAAAAAGGAGGAGAATTTGCAATGGCAAAAGCTAAATTTGAAAGAAGCAAACCCCACGTTAATATTGGAACGATAGGTCACGTTGACTATGGTAAGACCTCATTGACCGCAGCTATTACAAAAGTTTTAGGATTCCAAGGTAAAGCAGACTACAAATCCTATGACAATATCGACAAAGCTCCAGAAGAAAGAGAAAGAGGAATTACCATTTCAACATCCCATGTTGAGTATGAAACAGATACTAGGCACTATGCCCACGTTGACTGCCCCGGTCATGCTGACTATGTTAAGAACATGATAACCGGAGCTGCACAGATGGACGGTGCTATTTTGGTTGTATCGGCTGCTGATGGTCCGATGCCACAGACAAGAGAACACATTCTTTTGGCTCGTCAGGTTGGTGTGCCATACATAGTTGTGTTCTTAAACAAATGTGATATGGTTGATGACGAAGAACTTATCGAATTGGTTGAAATGGAAGTTAGAGAACTGTTGAGCTCATACGAATTCCCTGGAGATGATATTCCTATAGTAAGAGGTTCAGCACTTAGTGCACTTGAATCTTCAGCAACTGATATTTCAGCTCCTGAATATCAGCCAATTGCTAAGCTCATGGAAGAAGTTGACAAGTACATTCCAACACCGGAAAGAGCTACAGACAAGCCCTTTATTATGCCTGTTGAGGACGTATTCACAATCACTGGTCGTGGTACTGTTGCTACAGGTAGGGTTGAAAGAGGAGTTCTTAAGATGGGTGAAGAAGTTGAAATCGTTGGTATGATGGACGAACCGAGAAAAACAGTTGTTACTGGTATAGAAATGTTCAGAAAGCTTCTTGACCAAGCTGTTGCTGGTGACAACATAGGTGCTCTTTTAAGAGGTATTCAAAGAACAGATATTGAAAGAGGACAAGTGTTGGCAAAACCTGGTTCGATAAAACCACATACTCATTTTGAAGGACAAGTATACGTTCTTACTAAAGAAGAAGGTGGAAGACATACTCCTTTCTTCAACAATTACAGACCTCAGTTCTATTTCAGAACAACTGACGTTACTGGTGTAATTGAGCTTCCTGAAGGAACAGAAATGGTTATGCCTGGTGACCACATTACAATGAAAATTAAGTTAATAACTCCAATAGCTATGGAAGAAGGCTTGAAGTTCGCTATCCGTGAAGGTGGAAGAACTGTTGGAGCTGGAAACGTTTCGAAAATAATTGAGTAATAAGATAAAAAATCAGGGTGGCATTGTCCCCCTGATTTTTTTATAAGTACTGCAATTACCCGCCTTTGCATCCCCTATTTTCTTTTCAAGCCTAATACTTTGGTTGCAATTACTAAGGTGAAGAAAAATATGAAAAAAGCATTGTGAAGCAGATTGTAGAGCCTGTAGATCAAACAAACACTAGTTTGTCTCCAACGCATGTGTTGGATTTTTTTATTGTACCGACGGGCAATTCCAATACGCGGCGGGAACCGAATACAATTTTAGAACATCTCCACGGTGGAAGGTTTTCAATCAAATGTATTACCCTATCATCACGGTCTATAAATACTATGTCTAGCGAAAACTTCATAAAGAACATGTGTATAGAGTTGCAAGGCTCGATTAGAAGACCTGAATTGTCAGGCAGAGAGCTTTTAAACATCAATCCTAAAAACCGTTTTGTAAAAGTGTCTGCAATAATTGTGTTCATCGAAAGAACAGAACCCTTGGTTCCATTTTCAACAATCATAAGATACCCCTCCAGAAATATCCGGATATATACCGGGTTTATTGTATTAAAAATGGTAATGATTAATCAGACAAATCAAAAAAATAGCGTATAATTTATTAATGGGTAATAAAGACTTAAGATGATATGTATAGATATATTTTATCATAAATAAAGCAAATTTCAATAAGATACCCTAAAAAAGGGGTGCCTTAAATAAACAAAATTAAAAGAGCATCGAGCTCTTTCGCTTTTTGGTCATTTCACTTCGTGAAATCCCACTAAATGTGAAGAAAAAAATACACTCACCTGAAAATTATACTTGAATTATATAAAGATATAACTCTAATAATAAATAATCAGATGGAGGTGATTCGATGAACGATGATTTTATAAAAAAAGATGAAATTATTGAAGAATCAAGAAATGAACACAATGATGAAGCAGAACAAAAAAACTTTTTTATTAATAATGAGAAAGTAAGGAATGACGATAAAGGTGCAATAGCTCTCGAGAGAATCGACGGGCTTTACGTTGTTTTAGGATGGATAAGTGCAGCTATAACCATATTTGTTTCACCGCTGTTTGCAATTGCCGGGATAACCTTTGGAGTATTGTTAAACAGACAGCATAAAGGAAGCGGAAATATAATCATCATAAGCAATGTGGTACTGGCATTAATTAATATAGTTTTGAGTCAGATAATTTTGATGCTTATAAATAACATGATGTATCGATAATTAAATAAAAGTGAAGAAAAATATTCCAGAAACTTAAGTTGCACAAGTTTATAGTCTGTAAATACTCCACATTTTTCTTCACTTAAATAATATACACCCACTATGAGGGTACTTGAAGCAAGTATCAATGTACTCTCATAGCTATTTTAATTTTATATTATTTGTGTTATCGAACCTACTGATTCTAAAGGTTCAAAATCCAGTTATTGACATAGTGAAGTGAGGATTTAAATTAAAGCATTATCTATATAGTGCAAATTTTATTTTGAAGTTTAGTTATTATTGGCATGGAGGAAAAATAAATATGCGAACAAGGTATAAAAAGATAATTATGGTTTTTGTGACGATTCATTTGCTTGTCTTGGCGATGGGTTGTAAAGAAAAAAATGAAGAGGAAAAGGCAAAAAATGATGTCCATTTTCAAGACATGAACCCTGAAAACTCAGGGGGAGATATAAAAAGTCTGGTTACTGAGGATTCGAAGGATGGTCTTTTAGAGATAGGGAGCTTTTCAACCACACTTTTAGATGATCAAAAAAACAGAGTTGAAAATCTTCATATTGCAGCAGATTATCTTAATAATAAAAAGGTATTGCCGGGTGAGGAGTTTTCCTTTAATGAAACTATAGGAAGAAGGACAGAAGGTAAGGGATATAAGAAAGCACCTATTATAAAAAGAACAAAGGATGGCCCCAAAAAAGGATATGGAGTTGGAGGGGGTATATGCCAACTGTCTTCAACATTGTATAATGCAGCACAGAAAGCAGGATTGAAAATTACCGAAATACATCACCACTCGAAAAATGTAGGTTATGTTCCTGAAGGAAAAGATGCGACAGTGGTTTATGGGGCTAAAGATTTTAAATTTGTAAACAACCGTTCCAACCCAGTTGTTATTAAAGCTTCTGTGTCAGAGGAGAAGGTTGCGGTGAGTATATTTGAAATGATAAAATAAAATTATAATTAGGCGATAAATGTCCTCCACTTCTATAAGTGGCCGGCACAGATTTGCTTTCAGGCGGCGAGCATATATACCGCCTTGTCGAAACACCGCGAAAGCAAGAAAAATTTTCTACAGCGGAAAATTTTTTTGAACCGAGGTGTTATAAATCTGCCTGAGTTGAAATGTGGGTCATGATTTTGATAAAAACTATGGAACTATTCTATAAATAATGATATAAATATAATTAAATTATAATAAAATGCAAAACTCGATTATTTGGGAGGATATAAGTTACATGATAAAAAGGGAAATTACAATTACAAGTAAAATGGGATTAGCTGCAAAACCTGCAGCATTGTTTATTCAGAAGACATCAAACTATAAATCGAGTATCTGGATTGAAAAAGGTGAGAGGAAGGCTAATGCCAAAAGTTTGCTTGGGCTTTTGGCTTTGGGAGTTGATTACGGTAGTAAAATTGTACTTATTGCTGAGGGTGATGACGAAAAAGAAGCGATTAATGAATTAAGTGAGTATCTTTCATCAAAACTGGAAGAAAGTGTTTAGCCATGAGAAGAAAAGTTTTCAAGGCCGAGGCAGTCTCCTTAGGCATTGGAATAGGCAGGATATTTATCATTAAGGAGCCCGATGTAAAAGCCAATAAGAATCTGATAGATGAATCTCAGATCGAAAATGAGATTACAAATCTTGAGGTTGCTATATGCAGAACATTTATCGAAATCCATGATTTGAATGACGGGTTTAAAGGAATACTTAGCGAAGAGGAAAACCGGATTTTTGATTTTTACACAGAAATACTCGATGATAAAAGTTTTTTTGAGGAGATTAATAATACAATAAAACATAAGAAGTACAGTGCCCAGAGGGCAATACATACATGTATTCAAAAGTACATGGATGAAATATTAAAAAGCGATAATGAGTATATAAAACAGAGGGCTTTTGACCTTGATGATGTCAGGAAAAGACTTATTAAGAACATTTCCGGCAGTAGTGGAATAAGGATGGAAGAAATCACAAGGGATCATATTGTGCTGGTGGATGAGCTTAAACCCATACTTGCGGCAGAACTTGGGAAAAAGGAAGTTAGAGGGGTTGTGGCAAGGGAAGGTGCCGGCTATTTTACTCATGCGTCTATAATTCTTAGAAGTACTGGTATACCAACTTTAAACGGTGTCTGTATCCAGGAACTTGACAAATTTTTGGACAGGCCGGCCATACTGGATGCCATTAATGGTGTACTGATTGTAAATCCATCAGAACATGATATAAAGAATTGTAAAAGAAATTTGATTAAAAAGACTGGTTCTTGTGTTAAGGATAGTTCTGAGGATGATGCTCTTTTACATGATGTGAATAATGAAAGCCTAATGACTAAAGATGGTGTTAGGGTTCATCTGTTTGTAAACATAAGCAGTGTTAAAGAGTTCATTATGGCAAAAAAGCTGGACATCGAAGGGATAGGTCTTGTCAGAACCGAGTCTTTATTTATAAATTATAAAAAAATTCCCGATGAAAAAAGACAGTTCGCGGCTTATCAAAAAATGGTAGCGAGCATGACGTACAAACCTGTTATAATAAGGACTACGGATATTGGCGGAGACAAGGTGCCGGGGGTTTTGAGCATAAATGATAAGTCTTTGAGCCGAAGCTCTCGGGGTATTAAAAGGTCTTTGGAGCAAAGACAGGAGTTTGTTACCCAAATACGTGCTATTCTGCGTGCCGCAGAGTATGGCAATGCTTCCATTTCTTTCCCTATGGTGGAAACGGCTGAAGAAATTAAAGAAGCAAGGAAGATAATAGATGATGTGAATGACGAACTGGAAGAAACTTACGGTAAACGGCAAAAGATTAGAGTCGGTACTATGATAGAGACGGCTTTAGCTGTTGAAAACCTTGAAGAGATTTTAGAACAGGTAGATTTTATAAGCATAGGCACAAATGACATGCTTCATCAGATATGCGAGCAGAGCAGAAAATGTTCAACACTGGAAAAAAGGTCGTACCTTGAGCCGATAATGCTTAATACCATAAAGCGTTGTGTAGATAAGGCCTTTGAGAAAAAAGTAGATGTCAGTGTTTGTGGAGAGATGGCAACAGATCCTATGGGTGTGGTGGTTTTACTTGGGATGGGCATACATAATTTCAGTATGAGCCCTGCTTCTATTAAAGACATATACAGCTTTATCAAAGGCATAAGCTTTGCGGATGCAAAGGAGTTGGCAATAAGGGTGGCAGAGAGTGATAGCCTTCGGGATGTAAAAAGAATACTGACAAAATGGATGAAAACTAGGATGTGAAAAAATGTTTGATATCCAGGAAGAACTAAAAAAATTGCCCGAGAAGCCGGGCGTTTATATTATGAAAGATAAAAACGGTCAGATAATATATATAGGGAAAGCCGTTGTATTAAAAAACAGAGTAAGGCAATATTTTCAGTCCTTGGCAAACCAGACACAAAAGGTTAGGGCAATGGTGCCTTTGATTCATGAGTTTGAGTATATTGTCACCGATACCGAGCTTGAGGCATTGATTCTAGAATGCAATCTTATAAAAAAGCATCGGCCCAAGTTTAACATACAACTAAAGGATGATAAAACCTACCCCTATATTAAGGTGACTATGAAAGAGGATTATCCACGGGTATTGGTGACCCGGAGAGTTGAGAAGGATGGAGCAAAATACTTTGGTCCTTACACTAGTGAGTTTGCGGTAAAGGAAACAATGGATCTTATAAAAAAGCTTTTTCCTGCAAGAACGTGCAAGAGGGCTTTAACAGGGAAACCTATAAAGGAAAGACCATGTCTGAATTATTATATCTACCAGTGTCTTGGACCATGTCAGGGAAATGTCAGCAAGAAGGAATACAGATCCCTTATGATAGATATTTGCAGTTTTCTTGGAGGAAAGCAGGAGGATATATTAAAAAGGCTTGAGCATGATATGAAAGAGGCATCGGACAAACTGGAATTTGAAAGGGCAGCGAAGATCAGAGACAAAATCAATAGCCTTAGGCATATAGCACAAAAGCAGAAAATTATTTCTACAGCGATGGAGGATCAGGATATCGTCGCTTTTGCAAGAGACGAAGCAGATTCGTGTATTCAGGTGTTTTTTATCAGGGGAGGAAAGCTTATTGGCAGAGAGCATTTTATCCTGGAAGGCACATCGGATGAGACGGACAATGAGCTGATGTCGGCATTTATCAAGCAATTTTACAGCAGTGCCGCCTATGTCCCGAAACAGATTGTTCTACAGGAGGACATTGACGAAGCGAGCATTATTGAGAGGTGGCTCAGCAGCAAAAGCTCCTCAAAGGCATATATCAAGGTACCTAGAAGAGGCGAGAAATTGAGGCTGGTTGAGATGGTGAAAAAGAATGCCCTTATTGAGCTTGCACGATTCAGAGATAGAATAAATAAGGAGAGCATCTTAGCAAAAGAGGGCTTAGAAAGACTTTCGAAGATTTTATCATTGGATAAACCCTTAGAGAGAATAGAGGCATATGACATTTCAAACACGGGAAGCTCGGAAATAGTGGGTTCAATGGTGGTGTTTGAAAAGGGGCTTCCTAAAAAAAACGGCTACAGAAGATTTAAGATAAAGTCAACAAATATACAGAATGATTACCAGAGCATGCAGGAGGTTATTTATAGAAGGTTTAAACGGGCACAAAAAGAGATGGGCGTAAGAGCTGGCGGTGAAGAAGGAAGTACCGGGTTTGGGAGCTTGCCCGACCTTATACTTGTGGATGGTGGATTGGGTCATGTAAATGCGGTTTCGGGCACATTAAAGGAGTTTGATTTCGATATTCCCGTATACGGGATGGTAAAGAATGAAAACCACAGAACAAGGGGACTTGTATCGGTAAAAAAGGAGTTTGAACTTTCAAAAGATATTATGCTGCTAAGGTTTATAACATCAATTCAGGATGAAGCCCATAGATTTGCATTGGAGTATAATAAAAAGCTCAGGGCAAAAAGGTACAGAGGTTCGGTTCTGGACGATATAGAGGGAGTGGGTCCTAAACGCAAAAAGCTTCTGATTAAGCATTTTGGATCGGTTAAGGCTATAAGGAATGCGAGGATTGATGAATTGGCTGAGGTTAAAGGAATAAGCAGGGAGCTGGCTCAAAGAATTTATGATTTTTTTAGGCAATGAACCTGATTTCTATAATATTCATGATTATTTTTTGGTAAGAGGAGTATAAACGCATGGCAATATTTGCAATTTCTGACCTGCATCTTGCATATGGGATTGATAAGCCTATGGATGTTTTCGGCGGCAGATGGATAAATTATATGCAAAGGTTAAAGGACAATTGGAGTGCTACTGTAGGGCTAAATGACTATGTTATTGTCCCGGGAGATATATCCTGGGCCACATATATTGAACAGGCGGTTGATGATTTTAAGTTCATCGAAGCCCTACCCGGGAAAAAAATAATATCAAAGGGAAATCACGATTATTGGTGGACTACCATGAGCAAGCTGAATAAGTTTCTTATGGAACAAAACCTAAAAACTATCAGCTTTATGCATAATAACAGCCTTAATGTCGAAGATTTTACGGTTTGTGGGTGCAGGGGCTGGAAGTGCCCCGGTGATGATGATTTTACGCTGGAGGATAAAAAGATATACGAAAGGGAGCTTGTGAGGCTTGAGCTATCGTTAAAGAGCACTTCGGCTTTATTACAGCTTGGAAGAATTATTGTAGCAATGCATTATCCTCCCTTTAGCCCCGATGGGAAATCGTCGGAATTTGTGGAAATAATGAGGAAATACGACGTAGAGAAATGCCTGTATGGACATTTGCATGGGAACAGCTTTAAAGGGGCGGTAACAGGAGAGGTTCATGGCATTGAGTTCCATCTGGTTTCAGCGGATTATTTAAATTTTGTCCCCTTAAGGATAGGCTTGTAAAAATTTTAGATGTTTGTATTGGATTTTCAAAACATATTGTGTTATAATGTAATGGCTTAATTTGATGGGGAATAAATCCCTATTAATAGGCTGATGTGGTGAATTTTAATATTGACATTACTGGGTATAAATATAAAATTTCAAAACTTAATAATGGGAGGATATGTTATAAATGAATGTTAAGATTGAGAAAAAGGATAAAAGTATTGTAGAACTGGAAATTGAGGTGGAAGCAGAAAAATTTGAAGAAGGACTTCAAAAATCTTTTCAGAAAAATGCAGGAAAATTTAATGTTCCCGGGTTTAGAAAGGGAAAGGTTCCAAGAAATATTGTAGAGAGATATTACGGAAAAGAAGTTTTGTATGAGGATGCAATTAATATTGTTTGTGCTGAGGCATATGATGAAGCAATCAGAGAAAATGATATACATCCTGTGGATAGACCAAGTATAGATATTAAAGATGTTGGAGAGGGTAAAAATCTGTTGTTTACGGCGAGTGTAACCGTTATTCCCGAAGTAGAACTGGGAGAGTACAAAGGCATCGAGATTGAAAAGATTGATGTTAATGTGACCGACGAAGAGGTGGAAGAGGAAATAAAGAAGGTTGCAGAAAAAAATGCAAGGGTTATGTCCGTGGATGACAGAGGGATTCAAAAAGGGGATTTAGCACAGATAGACTTCGAAGGTTTTATCGATGGAGAGCCCTTTGAAGGAGGAAAGGCAAGTGATTATGTCCTTGAAATAGGATCCGGAACCTTTATCGAAGGGTTTGAAGATCAGCTTATCGGCGGAAAGCCTGGGGATGACATTGAGGTTAATGTTACTTTTCCCGAGGATTATGGGAAAAACGAGCTTGCGGGAAAGCAGGCTTTGTTTAAGGTAATTGTTAATGATGTAAAGGTTAAAGAATTGCCTGTTATAGATGATGAATTTGCAAAAGATGTCAGTGAATTCGATACATTAGAAGAGTATAAGGCAGATGTCAAAAAGAAGCTCGAGGACAATAAAGAGCATATGGCAAAGCATAAGGTAGAAGAAGAAGTGGTTAAGAAGGTTACCGAAAATGCTGCTGTGGAAATACCGGAGGTCATGATTGAAAACCAGATAGACAGACTTTTAAAGAATTTTGATGCCAGATTGCGTTATCAAGGGCTGGATCTAGATAAGTATCTTATGATTATGGGTGCGGATCAAAGCACCTTTAGAGAACAACTAAGACCTGAGGCAGAAAAAGATGTTAAGACCCAGCTGGTATTGGAAAAGCTTTGCAAGGTAGAGAATATTACAGCATCGGAAGAAGAACTTGACGAAGAACTTAAATCAATGGCAGAAAATATTAAGCAGGATATTGATGATTTTAAGAAACATTTAAAAGATGACGATATAGAATATATTAAGACTAATGTTGAAATCAAAAAGGTTATAGAATTTTTGGTTGAAAACGCAAAAATAGCATAAAACGAGTTTATTAAATTGAGAATATGGGAAAAGATATATAAGATTGCAAATTCGACAGGAGGGGATATAATGAGTTTGGTTCCGGTAGTTGTAGAGCAAACAAACCGTGGTGAGCGTTCATATGATATTTATTCAAGGCTTCTAAAGGATAGAATTATTGTTTTAAGTGACGAGGTTAATGACGTAACAGCAAGCCTTGTTGTTGCACAATTGCTGTTTTTAGAGGCTGAAGACCCTGATAAAGATATTCAGTTATATATAAACAGTCCCGGAGGTTCTGTAACCTCAGGTTTTGCTATATTTGACACAATGCAGTATGTTAAGCCAGATGTTTCCACAATTTGTATCGGAATGGCAGCTAGCATGGGTGCATTTCTTCTTGCTGCCGGTACAAAGGGAAAGAGGTTTGCACTTCCTAACAGTGAGATTATGATACATCAACCATTAGGTGGTGCCCGAGGGCAGGCCACAGATATAAAGATTCACGCGGAACAAATAATTAAGATAAAAAACAAGATAAATAAGATATTGAGTGAAAGAACAGGACAACCTTTTGAAAAGATTGAAAGAGATACAGAGAGAGATTTCTTTATGTCTGCAGAGGAAGCTAAGACCTACGGAATTATAGATGAAGTGATGGAAAGAAGAAAATGAATGAGGTGGTAGTTGGATGTCCAGACATGATGAAAAGAAGCAACTAAAATGCTCCTTCTGCGGAAAGACTCAAGAACAGGTCAAAAGGCTGGTAGCTGGACCCGGTGTATATATTTGTGATGAGTGCATTGAGCTTTGCTCGGAGATAATTGAGGAGGAGTTTGAAGAAGCGAGAGCTGATGCGGATCTGAACAGCATACCAAAGCCTAGTGAAATAAAGAGCATACTGGATCAGTATGTAATAGGTCAGGAATCTGCGAAAAAATCTTTGTCTGTAGCAGTATACAATCATTATAAGAGGGTTAATGCAGATTTTAAGGGTTCGGATGTGGAACTTCAAAAAAGCAATATAGTTATGCTTGGGCCGACGGGTTCAGGAAAAACGCTTTTGGCACAGACCCTTGCAAAAATATTGAATGTTCCGTTTGCAATAGCGGATGCAACATCCCTTACAGAGGCAGGTTATGTTGGTGAGGATGTTGAGAATATTCTCTTAAAACTTATTCAGGCGGCGGACTACGATATTGAGAGAGCAGAAAGAGGAATAATATATATTGATGAAATCGACAAAATTGCAAGAAAATCAGAGAATCCTTCAATAACAAGGGATGTTAGCGGAGAGGGTGTTCAACAGGCTCTGCTTAAGATACTAGAGGGGACTATTGCTTCAGTGCCACCGCAGGGGGGAAGAAAGCACCCTCATCAGGAGTTTATACAGATTGATACGACTAATATTCTTTTTATATGCGGTGGAGCCTTTGATGGGATAGATAAGATTATAGATAATAGAATAGGGAAGAAAACAATGGGCTTTGGGGCTAAAATAGAAAGCCCTAAAAAAATTAATATCGGAGAAGTTTTAAAGCATATTCTTCCCCAAGATCTCTTGAAGTTTGGGCTTATTCCTGAGTTTGTAGGAAGACTTCCCGTTATCGTATCTTTACATTCTCTTGATAGGGATGCTCTTATGAAGATATTGAGTGAGCCTAAGAATGCTCTTGTGAAACAGTATCAACGACTCTTTGAGATGGATGATGTCATCCTTGAGTTCGAAAAAGAGGCTTTGGCGGCGATAGCAGATAAGGCTATTGCTAGAAATACTGGTGCAAGGGGACTTCGGGCAATAATCGAGGAGATTATGTTGGATATAATGTATGATATTCCTTCTCAGCCTAATGTTGAAAAATGTATAATTACGCGGGATTCTGTTGAAGGCAAGGGCAGTCCTACAATAGTAATCAATGAGAATAAAAAACCACTAAAAAAGGCTATGAATAAAAAATCAAGGGTTAAGAAGGAATCAGCTTCTTAAAATAGGGTGCATTGAATAACTGTGAAGAAAAGTGTTTCAGAAGCTTATATTCTTCCACATTTTTCTTTACTTAAGTAATGTGTGAGCCCTTAACAAGATAAAACTACAAGGAGTCAGGTGTTTTACCTGGCTTTTTTTGTTGTTTCAGTTGACATGTTGTAGAACAGCACTTTAATATCGTGTTAAACAGCAAATTAAAATATCAACAAAATGAATAAAAACAGCATATTAAAATTCCGAAAGCACAATTTTACCGTAAAAAAGGCAAATAAAAAGCAGGTCAAAGGCCTGCGA
>JAAYTO010000029.1 GCA_012523755.1 Clostridium sp.
AGCTCAATGGAGAAAGTTTAAGAAAAAAACGGTAATATTGTCAGTCTATCACGTTCTTTGAACCTCTACCAGTGAGGGGTCAGTATCACCGGAATGAGGGGTCAATATCACCGGAATATCCAAATAGGATGGTTAGAGTCAAGATTGAAATTATCGTATAGATTTTCATGAGTTTTGGGTTTGATTATTGCTACCAACGTTTTGCGTGTTGCCGCAGTTGGCGATTTCGGAGCACTTCACTGTCAACCTGCACAAAAGTTTAATAGGAGCACACAGCTTCAATTTTGCATGTCACCGCCAATTGAGGCAACACGCTGTTACCACCAGTGCTTCCTTGTCTGCCGTGGTTTGTCGGTCTATTTGTTGCTGTTATATTCATTGTCTTTTGTCGTGCGGTGGGGCATTTTTTAAAATTTCTTTTCTCTTGCGTTGGCTTTGCAAGCTCTTTGACAAAGCTTTGGTTGCAGTGTTGGCTTGTGCGGCTTTGGCAATGTGCTTGCAAAATGGGTGGATTAAGTCTGTATGCTTTTAAAGTATCCAAAATCTTCGTCCACCAAAACTCGCCTATCTAGGCCTAAATTCATTTCTTCGCAAGCAGTTTCTGCAACTAAAGAACAAGAAAAACAAGCCGATAAATTTAAGTCAAATATTCCTTGTCCTTCGGATTCCCAACATAGTGGATCAGAAGAACAATTAATTGACCTTTCCAATCCTTTTTTTATTATCTCTAGAATTTTTACGGGCTCTCCTTGTGAAACCAAACCACCCATACTACCTTCTGACCCTTCTGCTGTATAGATTAATACACCTGACATTTGCCTTGCAGGGTTAGTAGAAATGTATAGTCGTTCTTTTAAACTTGCTGTTGGATATCCACAAGAAAATTCTAACTCTCTCATCATCATATGTGAGAAGGAGTGAATTAAAAAGTGTTTGTATTTGTTGTTGTAAATTTTCATTTTGGAGCTAAGACCTTGACTATTTGAATCTGGAATTGCGTTAAAATATTTACCAAATCTTTTTTCTAATTCATTACGATTTTCTGAAATCCATTTATCTATCTGCTCGTTTGAAAATTCAAAAAATAGCCCTTCTCCTAAAGTTTCATTTGCAGGTAAAACAAATAAATTATTAGAATCTATTGAAAATATATTCTGACCTATTGAAGATTCTCGCACCTCACCATTTATAACAATTCTCTCTTTAGGTTTGACTCTTGTAAAATCCAATTGTACGTTAGTTACTTTTAATTCTTCTACCTGCTGAATTTTTTTAAAAAATTCAGATAACTCGCTAGTTAACAAAATGTCTTTAAATCGCAATCCTTTGTTCTCATCAATATTTGGTAATGATGAACGAGTTGAGAAACATCGGTATTCTTGCCACCTGTATTCTTCGTGCTGATCACTATTATCATTATCAGTTGCAGTATTTAAAAATTCTGATTCTAATTGACATTTAAATAAATTTTCATTTTCAGGATTAATGTCATTATCAATTAAAAAGTCATTAAAATTAAATTTTGCATTCAAATATTCAGTTCGTGTTATTGCTGTTCGTTCAAAGTGTTTTGTGTATTTCTTTTCAAGAATTTCTATTGCTTCAATAAGTTCTTTTGATTTATTTTCTGCTATCTGGATAGGAATAAATAGACTTGAGAAGCCATTTGCATAGTATACATTATTTGCTGTTACCAATGCAATTCTCATTTTTTCACGACCATTTTTACTTTCGTTTCTAATAAAGCAATTTTCATAAGGAGTGATTGTGGGATTATCAATATCTAACTCCCAAGGTTTTTGACCAATACAATAAGGTTCTAAACTGTTTATACCTTCAAGATTAATTTTAGGTTTATCCTTGTCTGATCCAGAACCTAAACCACAATTACTACATTCAATAAAGATACTTGCATATCCCTCGGACTTTGTTTTACTTTCAGTCCATTTAAGTTTTGGGGTGCCACAACAAGGTCCAACTTTTTCGCTTGAGAGCAAATCTACTCCATTATCATTATCTTTTCTATTTCCTAGAATTTTTTGTGTTTTCCATCTTAAATAGTTTGGCCAAGGAATATCCGAAAGGTGACCATTTGGACAAATCAAAATTAAATTAGTTTGTTCAAGTGTTTTATATTCTCTAATTGTAATAGTATTTCCATCTTCATTTTTTGAAGATATTTCTCTTAAAAAATGACCTGCATCTCGGGGAGGAGCAAAATAATCTAATTTCAATGTTTGAGGATGTTTTGTGCATTCGCTTTTCCATAGATTATTCCACTCTTCAATCTTTTTTAAGTCGCCTTTGCTATTTTTAAACCACTTCGGGAAATGGGTGCCATTTATCATATAATGACTTGAAACTCCTTCAAATGGCTCTCCAGCTTTTTCTAGTGCTGCTCTTATTGGGTGATTTTTCCAATTAGGCGTATTGTAAGATTCATTCAAAGCCATATGAGGAATTCCAATTAAACACACTAGATTTTCAAGTTTTTTTTCGGATTTAATGAAATTTATGAATCTTTGATCATCAATAAATTTCATTCCTCTGTTTAATATTTCGGATTTACTCAAATCATAAACTATTTTATCGTCTGTATAGTTCCGTCTTAAATTTTCGATTTTGGAATTTGCCCATTTAATGAATCTCCATTTATTAATATCCGAAATTAAAACATAGTTGCCATGTTTGGTTGTAATAATGGAACCTACTCCAGAAGTAGAGGAGAGTAGTTTATATTTACCAACTCCTTGGTTGTATTGATTTTGTTTTAATACCTTCATTTTATTTTGAATTTATTTTTATTGCAGCTTCTGGTTCAATTACCCTCAAAGACATTGGAATTTGCCATTTTTCACTATGAATATTGCCTTCATATTCATCAATATCTACATAGAGTTGTTCTTGAGGCTGATTGGATTTTTGTGCTTTATTATTGAACACAAATTTTTTATTATCTGCCAAATTTTTGTCTGATTCTTCTTTCCATTCTAAAATTGCTTCATGAATCCACCTTTTAATATATTCTACATTTTCCGTTTTAAGAAGATTTCTAATAAATGTATCATAAGTTTTCATTCTTTCTTTGCGATTTTCAAAGTAGATTGTCAATTCAGAAATAATAGAAGATAGCTCTTTATCTGAAATGGTAGAAATATCACTTGCAGAATCACGCTCAGTAAATCTAGTCCTGTGGCGCAACATTGTTGCAAGGTATAACCCCATATATCTTTCCACCGCTTTTTGTGTAAATGGCGTTATTGAAATGGGTTCAACGTAGCTATACATCTTTTCGTGAAATTCAATGAATTTTTCATAGTGAGATATATCTCTGGCTCTAAATGGATGATGAACTGTTAATACAAGTCCATAATCATTTCTTGCAACACGACTACTTGCTTGTATATATTCAGCTGTATTTCTCGGCATAGAATTCATAATTATTGTGTTAAACCTTGAAACGTCAATCCCCACAGAAATCATATTAGTAGCAACAACAAATTCAGGTGGTATTTTTCCTCTTACTAATTCGCCTTTGTCAAGGTTTGCAAATCTTTTTCTCGCTTCCCATTTAGTTTCAACACTTTTTAGTTCATTCTTAACTTCTTCACCTGAAAGCCTTCCCGTTAACTCAGATTCTTGAATTGGACCATAGGTATAGAGTGAATGCATTAACTTTTGTGGTCTAATAACCCTTGAAAACACTCTTCTTAATTCCTTCAAAATATAAGTTTGAACTTGAGATTGAGTTTTTCCAACTTCTTTAAGACTGTTGAAATAAGATATTGTCGTGTGATAATAATCCATTGCATTTTCGAAGTCCTTGTAGTAAGACTCAAATTCAATTGGATGCTTATCTCCCAGCTCTTTTAACTCGAAAAGAGCTCTGTGGGTCATTATAATCGCAGCCAATCTCATCTGCATCCAAATTTGAGTTCTACCTGTTGGTAAAACACCGATGTATTTTCTTTTGGAGATGTATTCAGGAGTTTTATCATCGGGACTATTAAATCGTCTTTTATAAAATGCAAAGAAAGAATCATCACATTCAACCCCTGGCTTTGGGAAAAGATTTACTTTTCTGTCAAATAGCGCTGCGATTTGCAATTGAGTATTTCTTGTTGTAGCTGTTGAAGAAATTATTTTCGGTCTAGTCCCATCTTCTCTGGTGCAAAGTTGATCAACTGCTGATTCAAACAATGCAACAGCAGAACCAAGTGGTCCGAGCAATAGATGCAATTCATCCTGTATAATTAAATCTGGCGGCAAATAACCGTTTTTGGGTTTGCCTGTTTCCCAATTTCCTCTTCCAAAAATCCTTCTTGAATCAGAATTTCTCCCATTGTTTTGACCATTTACTTTATGGGCTAATTGAGCAAACTTATCAACTGTCC